>DQZA01000010.1 GCA_011042035.1 Desulfobacteraceae bacterium | reverse complement strand
GGTTATGAACCGCAGTACATGCTTGTTTTCCTTGGTCAAAGGAAGGACCCGCATCCCGCTCGCGAAGAAATCATGAACCGGGCCGAAGCATCCAAGCTGCTCGGCTCAGCTTTTGATCTGATTGCAGACTATCGTGATTCCTTTGCCTATGTTATTGATACTTTGGTCGTATTGGATGGAATTAGAAAAGAGACCCGAAAGGGGTACCCAGAACTTTTGGTGGACCGACTGAGGCAACCCTTAGAAAACAAAAGGAGGCGTCACCCTAGATTAGGCCATGTCCTCAAATTAGCTGCCAAGATCCCCACCCTCAAGAGACTAGAGAAATATCTGAATCCCGAATGCATCGAAGGCCCTCAAACCAAGGTACTCAAAAATCTAGATGCATTCTCATTAATGGGCCTGCCAGCCGAGGAACTGGTAGAAATCGTCCTCATTGTAGCCGGTCATACGCCAATGGGGCGCATACTCTCTGGCAAGGTGAATGAGAAAGGCCTCCAACCAGTTACTGACAAGGCTAGAGGATTAGATCCTTTGCGAGCCCTTAATCTTCTCCGCTATTGTCGCCTCATGACCTTTGCTGAGTTGGAGGCCTCACAAGGGCAAAGACTATCACAGGAACAGATAAGAGAACTATTTACCCTGTATGAATCAGCGGTCAGGATTGTGCTGAATCGGGACATAGACTGGGATCGCCTGTTGGATGAAAAGATTGCCGCCGTTGGAGGTATACACAACGAAATAATCTCAAAGCTCCTTAAGATGATGAATTATTACGAGTTCCTGGACACCTGGAGGGATTTGAAAGACAAAGGCCCAATGGAAAAAGAGGCATTGGCCGATTATGATCCTAAGAAGATTGCTAGGGTTGATAACGTGATAAAGCTAATCGATACCATTGCCCACTTCGAGCGCAGGTTTTTGAAGGGAGATCCTTTCGAACTGGCTTCTTTTTATAGGAAACTCCTGAATGTTGAATTTCACGGCACTGGCAGAATATTTTCAAGGCTAAACAGCAAGTTGGTTTTCGTCTTTGTTTGGCTTACGTCAAATGTGCTCCAAAATGAAGGTATAATAAACCTTAACCCGATGCTTGCAAGGCTTGTACCTGAACAAATAGATGAATACGTCAATAAGATCGAAAAGGAAGGTAATAAGATTAAAATTGACTACCTCGACCTGCCCTTTCTTCGAACTTTGGCCGAGCAACTTCATGACAATAGAACCACCTTCATTGTGGGAACTGGCTTTCAACTCCATATCCAATCAGATCCCCCATCAGTGGAGTTGGACTATGTTGATTTGGATAGGGACATAGAAAGACTGAGTTCAATGCTAAAGACCCTAGCCAGTACCCGGCTTGCTGAATGGCCTATCCAGAGGCTAAAGGACCTAGAAGAATTATTTTTTGATCTTGAAAGCTTCTATCAAAGCCACAGGACTCTAGTCTCACACGGAACGACCCGTGTGCCCCTCCCCGCGAGTCAAACCAGAAGGTACAAAGCTGTTTCAACACTCAAGGATAAATTGCGGTCACAAACTTTACGAATGATCTTTGAGCCCGAGCACTTTTACACCCACCTTAACCTCTTATATCGCTACGCACCAACTGTGCTGAGATTTGTAGTGCCGGAATTTATGGCCCTCGAAGACCTGGACCTTTCCGGTAATCTGTACTTAAGGTCACCAGTTACCTACTACATCTTGAAAAGCGCCCAAAAAGTACAAGCCTTGATACTGAAAGACCGCGCCAGCTTCCAAGATCAATTCTATCTCCACCAGCTTGCCCAGCGTGAATTTGGGCCCATGGCAGCAGGCACCATTGGGGTAAATGAACTTCAGTTGGAACAACTCGAGCATATTATGGAAGCATTGAAGGCCAATACCAAGCTCTTTGACGCCTTTCTGAAATCTTTTCTTTTCCAAGATATTGGCAGGATACCAGTGCTGCGGAGCAAATACGCCCCAGAAATTAACCCTGCTGACCTTTCCGAGGCTGCTGTTACAATCTTGGAAAGAGAGGATTTTGGGTCTCGATATCAGTTGGACGACGATGGACTTCATTACGTCAAATTTCTAGTAAAGAACCATGATCTCATCCATCACATCATAAGAGGAGAATTTCACTTTGATACCCTGAATCACGTCATAAGGCCTGGGAGCAAAGAGTTACTGGATGCACTGTTCCTCTTTTCTCTCATTATGCTCTCGGCTATACGGGAAGATCTAATAGTAGAGGATTTAGCGCAAAGGCTTTTTAGAGTTCGGGAAATTTGCTTACACATACTAGGAGGTAAAAGCACGTTTGGAGAAGAGCTGAAAAAGATCCACTTACAGAGAGGCAGATTGTTCCATGTGGTGAGTCAATTCCTCTCTCTTGCGCCTCAAGGCCAGATCCAGAGAGTTGAAGATCTCGAGTCAATACCTGTTAAAGCGGGCGATGAGCAATGCATTAGATCAGGCAGAATGGTCTTCGCCATGGAACGTCTGTTCAGGCTAAGAGGTATTCGGTATATAGAATTCGAAGACATGGCCCGATTTATGATGAAGATTCCCATCAGATACGTTTATAAAAAGAGGGCCTTTTCAAGCATCGGGTATCCAACATTCGAAAAAGAGCTTTTTGAGGCTTTTCGAATATACAATACCATGCAAAATCTCGCTGAGTCTGTAAGACACACCATCCTGGAGCACCTGTCCGGTGACAAAGTTCGCATTTTTGGATATGAAAAAGTGAGTGGCTACCTAAGCTATGAAAACCAGATAAAACTACTTCTCGTGACCCTTCTTGGAACAAAGAAGCTCAAAGGCTCATCCCGCCCTTTTCTCATCAACTTTCTCCCGCTTAGCCGTAAGATAGACAGACGATATGAGGCACTAAACTATTTCCTAAACTCTTTATCCGTAGAAAAAATATGGAATGATTCTCATTTACTGCCCCAGTTATTCAAGGCCAAGAAAGGCCTGCTATTAGAAAAAGATTCCCAATGGAATGTCATAAACGTGGACTTCAAAGATCGCATTGATATTGAACAAAAAATAAATTACATGAACAGCATTACAAACCTGGATCAATTGAAAAATTATTACTATTACAGCCTCCGGTCCCTGAGAAAATACCCTTTCAATACGGAGGATTACGAAAAACGCTTGGAGAAAGCTTACGAAAAACGCATGAAAATAATCACCGATACACTGGTAAAAAAGTTTCAAGAGCAAATGCAAATGGCAACAGAGTTTTCCGATTTACATGAAATCCTGCAAAACTTGCTTCCCCGTTCTTATGATATAGGATTTTCCAGCTCCCAGAGACAGCACATCCAGGACCTATATGAATTACGGAAAGAAGAATTGGTCAGAGATAAATTGAGAGAAATAAAACAAATGCTTGATTCCATCACGGACAGGAACGAACTTGAGGACTACTGGAACAGTATAAAATGGTACCTGTTGGAAAATCGGGCTATTGTCGGCAAGGAATTTGAGAGCCTTGTGGCAAGGCAATTTGACAAAAGATTAATGCAATTATAGCAGGGCTCATCTATTCGGGAATCTTCTTCATCAGATCTTTTGTCTTAACAACGTTCATGTTTAGCCCCAAGGCCTTTCGGTCCAGCCCCATGGCAAGCCCTAGCAACTGGGTCAAATACAGTACTGGTAGGCCGTAATTTACACCAAACTCATTCTCTATGCCCTTCTGGTTACCATCATACATTACAGAGCAAAAAGGACATACCAGGCACAATAGATCCGCCCCTGCTTCATGGACTGCATCGAGTTTTTCCTTTGCCAAAGACAGTGCCACTCTCTCATCCACTGGAAGAACTGGCCCCCCGCAACACTTCTTTTTGCCAGGATAATCTATTACCTCTGCACCTGTTAATGAAACCAGCTCTTCCAGTGTTGTCGGCTCTTCAGGTTGATCGAATCCCCCGTAAATATCAGAAGGCTTCAAATAGTGGCAACCATAATGAACTGCCACCCTTAGTCCTGACAGATCCTTCGTGATGCTCTTCCTTATCCTTTCCAATCCAATATCTTCAATCAAAATTCTGGCGAAATGCCTCACTGTGACCCTTCCACTGTACTGTATCCCAAGTGGCCCTAGATGGGAATTCACCGCTGCCAACTGCGATTCATCCTTGTATCCCAATTCATGGGCCACCTCTGTGAGAGCTGACGTGCATGAGCTGCACAAGGTGCATAGTTCCAGTCCCGCTTCAGAGGCCAGTGCCAAGTTATAGGCACTCAACAGTTCCGCAGAGAACTGTTTACTCGATTTTATGGGAAACCCGCAGCACACAAAACGCTCCACATCTATTAGTTCAATGCCTAGGGTCTCAGCCACACGTCTTGCAGAAAGTTCATAATTGCGTGCCCTCGCTGGTATGGTACACCCCAAAAATAACGCATACTTCATTTCAAACTCTCAGTTTCTGACTCGAACAACGTTTTCACTACGTCGCACGAAGTGGGAAGTTCAGGCAGCCCTGCCTTGGCCCTTTTCTTGTTGTCAAAATCATCCAAGGGATAAGTTCTCCCCGCCTTCTTGATAATATCCATTTGGGCCCTCACACCCACAGGTGCGTTTCCCAACTTGAACGCCTTGTTCTTCAATTTGGTCATGATATCGGCAATGGGAATCTCTTGCGGACATCTCTCTTGGCATGAGTAACAACTGGTACAAAGCCAGAGAAAATCGCTGTTCAAGACCTCCTCTATCTTGCCATACAATACCATCCTCAAAATGGCGAGCGGATTAAACCGTGGATCTATAAATGTCACGGGACAACTAGAGGTACACGTTCTACATATATAACAAGAACGAACACTCTGTAGCTCCAACCTCTCTGTCAGTTCTTGAGCCCGTGTTTCAAGCTTGGCGCGCACGCGGTGTTTTCCCGATTCGCTGTTCATCGAGCTTCTCCCCCGCTCCCTGCATTTCCTGGAATTATCGAAGACCCATCCCCACCTTGAAGCCTCAAGGAAAACCGGTTGATCAGTTCCACAAACTGTGGTGCAGAGCCAGGTGCGACTGTTCCAAACAAAATCGCCTCCTCTTTTACACCACATTTTGTCATCATCTCTTTAACTGCGGCGATCCTCTTTCGACACCTACTTGCCCCATGGACAGACTTGCAGCTATTCTCATGGCATGTCAGGATAGCCACGCCGTCAACACCACTTCCCAAGGCCTTTATTACTGCTGCTGCTTCCACCCTCCCTCCACAGGGTACCTTTAAAACACTACACCTTGCCTGGAGCCTGTCCCCCCTGCTCTTCGCCAGCAAATAGGCATCGTATGCCGAGTTTACGCACGCAAAGACCGCAATTCGTGGCACATCGCGGGAATCTTCATAGACAATATGGTCTATCTCTTTGTCTATGTCATAATACGAAATCCCGCTTTCCCCGTGCTCAAAATCTATGGCCCTCCTCGGGCAGGACTCCACACAAATCCCGCAGCCCCTGCATGCAACCGGAGAAATCTGTGGGCTTCTTTGTCCTGGATAAAGGGATATGGCCTTATGGGGGCAACTCCTGTAACAGGTCAAACAATGAATGCACTCGTTCTCATTCAGTGTAGGAAAAGGCCCCACGACCTCCTTATCGAATGAACAGACAAGCTTGGCCACCTCCTCCGCCACAGCCTCCGCTTCCCTCTCCGCCTCCCTCTCAGAAATAGGGCCTTTGCCAGAGCCTACCACAAAAATACCGGTCCTGTTTGTGTAGATAGGCAAATTAAACAAGAAATCACCTTGAAGAAAGCCCTGATTCCCAAGATTTATTCCTAAGAGGTCAGAAATATACCTTCCTTCAGGAGGAGGACATGCCTCATCCTCGAAGATCAGCAGTTGGGGAGAAATGTTCACCGCCTGTCCCATGGCTTCATCCATATATTGGACGGTACATTCTTTGGGTCCCACTCGCACTTCAGGAATAGTTTGCGAAAACTTAACAAATACGACGCCCAATTCCCGTGCCAGCCTAAAAGCCCTTTCAAGGCCCTCTTGCGCAACCTTAAACTGCTCCATAAGAACATAGGTTGCTGCTCCCGTTTTTTCTCTGACTGCTGCAGCAAAATTTACGATCTTCTCTTGAGAAACTGGATATGAATCCTGTTTAAACCCGGAGATAAATACCACCTTATCGCCTGGGCCAATGTTCCCCAGATACTCATTAACATATTTTTCCAGCTTCGAAAGGGAAGTAATCCGGCTATCTTCCACCACAGACCATTTATTAAGAGTGGAAATCCACTCACTCTCCAAGGCCACTACGACAAACCCGTACGTCCTTTCCGCATGAGAGCCATTGGTCTGTCTGAACACCGCACGAAATTCCCCAGGCTGCCCCGAAAACCCTAGCAGTTCAACGGGCATCAATAGCTCTACGAGGTTAGGTTTTTGTTCCATCTCATCGAGCCGTGCTTCTCTCAATACAGCCAGGCTTACAGAATCCACCGAGGCAAGTTCCCCTGCCACCTTGAAACAATACGGTCCGTTTCCCACAACAAGAACTGATCTATTAACTCGCCCGTCCGTCATTTCTCGCCCGTGTAGGTCTAACTTCCCTCCAAAAAATTCGCCATTTTAAAAGCTGCACTTTTGGCATCACAAATACACTCTGCCACATCCATTGGGCCTCGCGCGGTGCCAGCCACGACCACCGCTGACGCGTCCGCCTGCGATGGGCGAAGGAAACCGTCTTCATTGATGCCGAGGCCCAGCATATTGGCAAGGTCTGGGTTTTCCTCCTGAGGTGAGAGACCAATGGTAAGCAATACCAAATCGAAGGGCTGTGCCACGTTTTTTTGTTGTTCTTCTGAGAAATAACTGACAGAAATTTTCCCTTCATCCAGAGCGTAGAAGTCCCCAGGAAGTCCCCGCACCAGTTTGGCCTTGTCCTTGACCTCACTGTAGTACTTTTCAAAATCCTTTCCAAAGTTTTGGATATCCATATAGAAGATCGTTATGTCCACATCCGGGTACTTATGAATCATATGAAGGGCCAAACGCAATGAGTATCCACAGCATATCCGCGAACAGTATTCCCGGCCTATTCTTCTATCGCGACTGCCCACGCATTGCACAAATGCAACCCTTTGGGGCACTCTCCCATCCGACGGCCTCGTTACTGCGCCTGATTCGCGAAGCATTTCGTCAGCTTCCTGCGTTGTTATGACATTTGGAAGGCGTCCATAGCCAAATCGGTTTTTTTCAGGCGGAACATATGGTGTATATCCGGTGGCAACCACAATGCCATGTGCCTTTACCTGTCGGGTTTGGGGCCTTGTAAGGATGTTAATAGCGCCTTCTGGACATTCCTTGACGCAAGCAGGGTCTGCTCCCTTCTGAAGGCATGAACAAGCCTTCTGGTCAATTCCGAAAAAAGGATGTTGGTTAATAGATGCCCCCCTCACAACACCCGATGCCCCTAATCTTGCGCATGCCTCATAGCACGCACCACAATCAGTGCATTTTTCCCAATCGATAAAAAAAGGGCCTGTCTCCAGTGTAACGTACCAAGACTCCGCCTCCCTACGGATATCAGATATCGTGGTGTGGGTCATGAACTCAAAAGGGGAATCGTACTTGATTTGCCTGAGGGTGTCTTCCACAAGGCAGTTGTTGCACTTGAGACAACGATCGGTGGCCTTGCATGGAAGGGACGCAGACCGGCCGCCGAGTAAAGGGCCTCTCTCTACTACCAATGGATGCTTACCTAGTTGGGCCAGTTCCAGGGCTACCGTAAGTCCAGTAATACCACCGCCTATGACAATAATCACTTCTTTCTGCATCACCACAGCTCTATCGTCAGATTCTGCGTTAATTTCAAAGCATTTATCTAATATCTAATCAAAAGAAAATCCTTCAAATCTGATAAAAACAAATTCTTTATCTATCTGGTAGTCACATCAAGTCGGTATGCAGTTCCTTAGTAACTATTTTATGGCTATATTATAGCCACGCTTTATAAATGTAAAGCCAGAATTTCTTTAAAAAAATGTTGACAAAAGGTAGCCAATTTTTCTAATTGTAACGACGGTGAAAAGCTAGAACATGGTTTTAACAACAGCATTAGGGAGGTGCCGCATGAGCAACGAGGAAAAGGAATTCTATGAGAGGTTATCAGAGAGGGGAGTCTCACGAAGGGACTTCATGAAGTATTGCGGCATGCTTACAGCAACCTTGGGTTTGTCATCTTCGTTTATACCCAAGGTAGCCGAGGTATTTGCCGCTCCCAAACAGCGCCCACCGGTGATCTGGTTACAGTTCGCTGAATGTACAGGGTGTTCAGAGGCGCTTCTCAGGACTATGAATCCGTGGATTGATCAGTTGCTTTTGGAGATAATATCTGCTGAGTACCACGAAACCATCATGGCAGCGGCAGGACACCAGGCAGAAGAAATCCTGCAGTCGGCTGTCAAGAAGTACAATGGCAAGTTTATCTGCGTGGTTGAGGGTGCTATCTCCACCAAAGACAATGGCGTTTATGGCAAAATAGGTGGTAAAACCTTTCTGGAAATTGCAAAAGAGGTTTGTCCCAAGGCCGCTGCCGTCATCTGTATGGGAACTTGCGCTTGTTACGGAGGTGTGCAGGCGGCGGCACCTAACCCTGGAGGTTACAAAGGAGTGGGAGACGCCCTCGGGATTAAGACCGTCAATATCCCCGGCTGCCCACCAAATCCTATTAATTTTGTAGGAACCGTGGTCAACTATCTCCTCTTGGGGAAACTGCCTGAACTCGATGATCTTGGCAGACCACTGTTCGCTTATGGTAAAACCATACATGATCAGTGTCCCAGAAGATCCCATTATGAGAATGACGAATTTGTGGAAGAGTTTGGTTCTGAAGAGGCAAAGATGGGCTATTGCCTCTATAAGATGGGTTGCAAAGGACCAGACACTTACAACAATTGCCCAATTGCCAAGTTTAATGACGGAACAAGTTTCCCCATTGAAGCGGGCCATCCCTGCATTGGCTGCAGTGAGCCTGACTTTTGGGACAAGATGAGCCCGTTCTTTGTGCAAAGTGAATAACAAAGGCAGAGGGCCTTAGTGGAATTTTTTATAGAAAGGAGAGGAGAGCAATGGCCAAGAAGATAATGATAGATCCGATCACCAGAATTGAAGGTCATCTGAGAATTGAGGTTGAGATTTCGGGTGGGAAGGTGATTAACGCATGGAGTTCGGGCCAGATGTTCAGAGGCATCGAGCTCATTCTCAGGGGGAGGGATCCTAGAGACGCACCACTAATAACTCAACGCGTCTGAGGCGTCTGAACTATGACGCATTACCTGGCCTCGGTGAGGGCAGTGGAAAACGCAGTAGGAGTCCAGATCCCTGACAACGCAAGAATCATCAGAAACATGCTCCATGGCGCTCAGTTCCAGCATGACCACATAGTCCATTTCTATCACCTGCACGCCTTAGACTGGGTTGATGTAGTTAGCGCCTTGAAGGCAGACCCAAAAAAGACAGCTACCCTTGCGAGCAACGTCAGTGAGGCTCCATGGGGAGGTGTGCCCTACTTTAAAGATGTACAGAATAGGATAAAAACCTTCGTACAAAGTGGCCAGCTTGGGCCCTTTAATAATGCATACTGGGGTCATCCAGCTTACAAACTCCCGCCTGAAGCTAATCTGATGGCCGTCTCCCATTACCTGGAAGCCTTAAGATTGCAAGCCAAGGCAGCAAGGATGCACGCCATCTTTGGTGCGAAGAACCCACACTTGCAAAGCTTTGTCGTAGGCGGGGTCACTTGCGCCAAGGACCTTACCCCTGACCGTATTGCTGAATTTCTTTTCTTGTGGAAGGAAACCCAGGATTTCGTAAAGAAAGTCTACCTACCAGATGTACTGGCGGTGGCCTCTTTTTACAAGGAATGGGGAGGTATTGGCGGAACAACCAACTTCCTGGCATGGGGCGATTTGCCCGAATCGGATAATGAGCCCGAAAGCCTCTTTATGCCCAGAGGTGTTATCATGAAACGTAACCTCGCCGGGGTCAAAATGGCTAGTCCAGACGAGGTCACGGAACATGTGGCGCACTCCTGGTATAAGGGCGATGCCGCAAGGCACCCATACAAAGGCGAAACCCAACCGCAGCCTGGTGAATATGACACCACTGGCAGATATACTTGGTTCAAGGCACCTCGCTATGAAGGAGAACCCTGTGAGGTAGGTCCATTGGCTAGGGTACTGGTAGCTTATGCGTGGGGCAAGAAAGAAATTAAGGAAATTGTCGATGATGTTGTAAGCAAGCTGGGCATTCCTCTGACTGCCCTCTTTTCCACCCTTGGCAGGACCGCTGCCAGATGCATCGAAACTGTGGCAATAGGAAATGCCATGGAAAAGTGGACTATGGAACTCATTGGGAACCTTAAAAAGGGTAATACCAAGACCTATGAATCCTGGGAGATGCCGAAAAGTGCCATGGGCTGCGGGCTTAATGACGTGGCCAGGGGCTCACTTGGCCATTGGGTGGAAATCGAAAACAAGAAGATTAAGAATTATCAACTGGTAGTTCCATCTACCTGGAACCTCGGACCTCGTTGCAAAAATGGCAAACTTGGCCCCGTTGAAGAGTCACTAATCGGAACCCCTGTTGCGGATCCGAAACGACCCCTCGAGGTGCTCAGAACTGTTCATTCCTTTGATCCATGTATAGCATGTGGCGTCCATGTAATAGATCCTGACTCCAACCAGGTTTATAAGATCAAAGTGATATAAGTTAAAACCACATGGCCCTTTCGGCTTCAAAGCCGAAGGGGCCTTTCATCTCTCTTTTTCCTCTGCCCGCCCCACCGGGATGCTGCAAACTATCTCGATCCCAGATTTTCAGAATCGTAGTAAATGAACTAGCCCCGATCAAAGTTGCAGAAAATATTTGATCTACGTGCTTGTTTTTGGCTATATTAAAGCTATGGGAAAAAATAGAAATCCTCAGATTACTGTCCTAGGAGTTGGTAATCTCCTATTTTGCGACGAAGGGCTCGGCATAAGGGCTGTTGAGATCTTGGAACGTCGCTACCATTTTCCCGAAAACGTTAAGATCCTGGACGGAGGAGTCTTGGGGATCCATCTGCTTGGTGCCATTACTGAAGCCGACCATTTAATTGTCATTGATGCCGTCAAAAATGGGGCTCCGCCAGGTAGTTTACATAGACTCAAAGGAAAAGAGGTACCAAAACGAATTCTTTCCAAAAACTCATTGCATGAAGTCGACCTCCTTGAAGCCCTGACACTATGCCAGGCCTTTGACAAAGTACCAGAAACTGTAATAGTCGGAATTGAGCCCGCCGATATTGAAAGAGTCAGCCTTGATCTTTCTCCTCCAGTTGAGGCCAAACTGGACGACCTCATCGAGACTGTCATATATGAACTCCGGGCCCTTGGAGCCAGCCCCACGGAAAAAACCGAAGAGGAGCAACGTAACTATGTGTCTTGCAATCCCTGCTAAGATAGTCGAGATAAAGGATGGTATGGGAACCATCGACATGGACGGAACTCAGAGAGAAGTCAGTTTACTCTTGCTTAACGATGCGCAGATCGGAGACTACGTAATCGTTCATGCGGGCTTTGCCATCCATAAGATAGATGAAGCAGAGGCGATGGAATCTCTGAAGGTATTGCGTGAGATGGCCAGTGTCATGGATGATGAGCCCTTAGAATGAGGAGATAATCCTTGACAATTTGTGACTCTTTTTACTATAGTCGCGTAGTAGATAGGGACCAGATTAATACTCCAGTATTTGGGGATAATCTGCAGCGAAAGGAGGTGAGATAGCGGATGAGGAAAAAAGGTTTTGGGCTTCTGGTTGTTTTGTTCGTTGGTCTCCTTTTCCTGGTTGTGGGAGTGCTGAGTGCGGCCGATAAGGGCCCCGATACTATGTGTATCGAGAATACTGGATATAAAGCTGACAAAAAGGGCCCCGTCAATTTCAGCCACAAAAAACACCATGACGATTATGGACTCGCCTGCACTGAATGCCACCATGATTACCAGAATGGCAAAAATGTGTGGAAGGAAGGCGATCCAGTAAAACACTGCAAGCAATGCCACAACCCACTTAAGAAACAAGGTAAGGTCCTGAAACTCCAGAACGCCTATCACAAAAACTGCAAGACCTGCCATAAGAAACTGGCGAAAGCCGGCAAGAAAACAGGGCCTTACAAGAAGTGCAGTAAGTGCCACGCAAAGAAGAAGAAATCCTAGTATGATTTAGCGAAAAAGAGCCGCTCATTTTGAGCGGCTCTTTTGTTGTAATTCGTATGGGCCCTTTGTTACTTATCTTTATTACCTATACTTCGGTCACTGTAATGGCCTCTTGATCACATACTTCTACGCAGCTTTCGCAGCCGAGACATTCCTCTGCATTTACTGGTACTGATTTTCCGTCCTGGATCTCATACACATCCACGGGACAAACCTCCACACACTCTTCGCACCCTTCACACTTGTCGTGATCTACCACTACTTCGTAAGCCATAATTATACATCCTCCTCATATGAAAAATTTCAGCAGTACCCAATCGGCATTTTAGCTGAGTCCTGCTCAAAACATTAAGGCGCTAGAACCTCGCATATCTTAATTTCCTACGCCTATATCGAACAGCGGGTTTAATAACAAACACGCTTTTGGGTGTCAAGCTTTTTGTTGCGGGGCTCCAGAAAACAGCAAGGGCCCCTTTTAGTGAGTCGATTACGGGGCCCGTTGTATTCTTAATCAACCGATTTGGTCAGTCGGTATTCTTCAAAACCTCTTACCCTTTAAGCAGCAACCTCCTCCTTAATGGAGATCGCTATCTTGAACAATACGGTAAGGACAAAGAAGCCGGTAGCCCACACCCCCACTGAAATCATGACCTCTGGCACAGTGGGCCAATACTCGAAAACTTTCTCAAAGGGGTTGGGAACAAAGCCACCTATGATCAGTCCGAGGCCCTTATCAATCCACGTAGCTATGACCACGCAGGCAGCAGCAACGGCCAAAGTGTCCTCTTTCCTCCTGGTGTATGGAACAATTAACATAACCAATGCCACAACAGAGAAAAAGACAAACGTCCACATCCACGGAGCCAGTCTTCCGTACCCATCAAGCCCACGGAAGAGATACACAAGGGAGTCCATGTGAGCTGGGATCTGGCTGTAAAATGACGTAAAAAGTTCCATGAGAAAGAAGAATATGTTCAGGATAAAGGCATATGCAATGATGCCACCAAGTGTTCTCATCTGTTCCTTGCCAGGATCAAACTTGGTAAGCTTTCTTATGATGAAGCAAATCAGCAATAATATGGCGGGGCCTGAGCAGAACGCCGAAGCTAGAAAGCGAGGCGCCATAATGGCGGTCAACCAGAAATGTCTCCCAGGAAGGCCAGCGTACAGGAACGCTGTGACCGTATGGATGCTAAAGGCCCACGGTATGGAGATATAGGCAAGGACCTTCACCCATGTACGATAGTGAACCCCCTTTCGTTCCGCTGCCAAGGCATTCCACCCGACCAGGATGTTCAACAGAAGGTAGCCGTTTAACACAATCATATCCCAAAATAGTATGGACCTTGGATGAGGATACATGATGACATTAACCAGCCTCGGCAACCTTCCTAGGTCAACCATGATGAAAAGAAGGCACATGAGAACCGCCGCAATGGCCATAAATTCGCCAAGAACAGTCAGTCTCCCGAACTTCTTATAATCATGTAGGTAATACGGAAGGACCACCATTACTCCGGAGGCGGCCACTCCAACGAGATAAGTAAATTGGGCAATGTAAAACCCCCAGGAGACATCCCTGCTCATACCCGTGATCTTTAAGCCTACCTTGAATTGATAGAGCCAGAGGACAAAGCCAATGCCCATAAGAATAAGCAAAAATATCAACCATCCCCAGTACCTGCTACTACCTTTTAATGCCCTGTCAAGCATAACCACCTCACGCTATAATATAATAGATATTAGGATGAGTCCCCAATTCAGTCTTACGTCGAATGGAATAGTGTTTACGTAATGCCTTCCTTATATCGGAGTCCGGATCCGCCAGGTCACCGAAGATAAATGAATCCTTTTTCATCTCATTGGCCTTTTCCACACAGACAGGCAATTGACCCTTTGCAATTCTCTCGTTGCAGAAAGTACATTTTTCCACAACACCAACTTCCCTTGTCGGGAATTCCGGGTTAGTGGGAAAGCCAGGGTTCAATTCCTTTGGCGCCTTCCTTGGATCACCCCAGTTAAAACTCCGAGACCCATACGGGCAACCTGCCATACAGAATCGGCACCCAATACACCGGTGCCAGTCCATCATTACGATACCGTCTTCGCGCTGCCACGTGGCACCCGTCGGGCATACCCTACAGCACGGAGGGTTCGAGCAGTGATTGCAAAGAAGTGGAAACTCGAGGCTTTTTATTAAGTCGCTGACATATTCATGCTGTTGGTCTGGAAAGGCATGCTCAAATTCTTCTCCCCAGATCCACTTAATCTCCACTTTTGGATTATCGAATTCCGGTACATTGTGGTAATGATGGCATGATTTTTTACATTCCTCTATAATTTCAGGTGTGACCTTCCGCATATCGATGGCCATGGCCCATCGTTTTCCCTTGGTAACGGGGATTGAAGCTTCCACCTGACCTGGGCGAAGCAATTCAAAGCCAGATTTTCCCAGTGCCGCCATCAGAGCGGAAAGACCTGCAACCTTTAGGAAGCCTCTTCTGCTGATACCCATCATTTATTCTCCTTCGGCTCAAGATGGCAGTCCCAACAGTAGGGATCCATGCCAATATAGTTGTGACATTGATCACAGAACTTGGTCTTGTTGGAATGGCAGTCCAAGCATGTTACCTGCAAGCTCTTATAATAGACCTTGCCGTCTGCCGATTCATAATACCTCTCAGCATTTCTCACCACTGTTTGACGCCATTCGTCCAATAAGTGCATGTGGTTGTTTGTCATGTACTCCTTCGACGCCACGCAGACCTTGGCCTCTTTAGCCTTGGGAGTCAGTTCCGGCTCCGGAGGCTTAAGCGCCTTACCGGCATTGTAAAAAAACGGGGAAAGCAATAGCCCGATGCCAATTATGAGGCCAACAATAATCTTACCTCCGTCATACATCCTCTTCTTCCTCCATTCCTGGAAGCGGCTCGCCGCGCAAGTTGGTTGTTCTTTCCTTTTCACCTTCCAGAATCAATGCATTCGCTACAAGTTCATGTATACCAGTGATATCCACATCAGGCACCCAGTACTCCATCAACGTTGGAAAAACAGCCCTATCAATGGCACAGATGCAGGCCATCATGTTTACACCGTATTTTTCGTGTACGTATTTGACGGCATTGGCCCTTGGGAGTCCACCCCTCATTCGGAGCTCCATGTTTTCTCCTGCATTCAGCCCGGCGCCGCTGCCACAGCAAAATGTCTGCTCCCTTATGGTCTCGGGAGGCATCTCGTAAAAGTTATTACACACACTCTTTATGATGTATCTTGGCTCTTCAAATAGACCCATACCGCGCGCAGGGTTGCAAGAATCATGAAACGTCACCACCAAGTTATCATTCCGGCTGGGATCCAATTTCAGTTTACCATGCTTTATCAAGTCCGCAGTGAACTCGGTAATATGTACCATCTTGGTGGATTTTGCGCTCTCAAACTTCGTGCCTGTAATAGGTGACACCGGCTCTTCAAGAAAATCCGCCGGACCATTGAAGGTATCCATGTACTGGTTAATCACCCGCCACATATGCCCGCACTCGCCACCCAGGATCCATTTTACTCCGAGGCGCTTTGCCTCTGCATACATTTTTGCGTTTAACCTTTTGGCCATCTCGTGCGACGTAAAGTAACCGAAGTTACCTCCTTCTGATGCATAAGTGCTCCAGGTAATATCCAGACCCATGCTCTCAAGGTAATGGAACAACATAAGGTAACCCATGGCTGTGTAAGTACCTGGGTCAGCGAACACGTCACCTGAGGGTGTTATGAAAAGAATTTCCGCACCTTTTCTGTTAAAAGAAGGATTTACCCTGACACCCGTTACCTCCTCTATCTCATCCACAAAGAATTCTATCATGTCCTTATAGGCGTGGGGTTGGATGCCCAAGTGGTTTCCTGTCCTATAGCAGTTGGCAACAGGGGCCTGGATCCAGTCAGTGTTCAATCCCAGTAGGTTTGTCAGTTCCCTGCCTATTATAGTGATCTCTGCCGTATCGATGCCATATGGGCAAAACAGGGAACATCGCCTGCATTCTGTGCACTGGTAAAGATAATACCACCATTCTTTAAGCACTTGTTCGGTCAAATCCCTGGCACCAGCAAGCTTGCCGAAGATCTTGCCACCCAGGGTGTGATAGCGCCTGTAAACCGAACGAATCAGTTCCGCCCTCAATACCGGCATGTTCTTGGGATCACCTGAGCCTATAAAAAAATGGCACTTGTCCGCGCAAGCTCCACACCGCACACATATATCCATGAAAAGTTTGAAGGAACGGAATCTGCCAAGACGCTCATCCATTCCTTCCTTCACTATATTCTCCCAGTTATCGGGCAGATTCCAGTCTTCGTCCGCGGGATTCCAGTCCCTGGCATTGGGCATCCCCACCACTTCCAGGTTCTTGCCCTTCGCACCATAGCAGTAGATACCCTCCTTGAATTCCGGGGGACTGTCCATCCATGGCTTAAATACTGGTGGCCGATGATCAATCTGGGCCAATTCTTCTGGTTTAGGAACGTCCGCCATAATTACTCCTTTTCTTCTTCTGTATCAGCAGTTGTTTCAGGCTGTTTTTCAACCGGCAACCCGGCTTCCACCATCAATTCCCTAAATTCATCTTCGTACTCTTCGTATGTGTGTACCTTCACAGGATAATTCCAAGGATTAACATGCCGTTTGAATCTGCTGTTGTTTGAAAGGTTTCTAGTTGGGCTTAAAAATATTCCGGCAAAATGCATCAGTTTGCTGAACGGAAAGTATGCTATGAGAGTACAAATACAGAACAGGTGAATGTAGAAGATAACTCCGATTCCCTCGGGAGTCTTAGGATGAAATTTAAACAGTCCCACAGCTAAGGTCTTGACCGCTGTAATATCCACCCTAATAAAATACCTCATCAATATGCCAGTGGTACCAAGAGCCAGAATCAGGAAAAGAGGGAAGTAGTCTGCTGGCAACGATACGTAGCGTACTTGATGAATATAAAGCCGCCTTACGAAAAGGTATGTCAAGGCAAGCATCAACAGCAGGTCAGTCTGGTACACTGTGGGCACACCCAGACCATTAATGAAAGGGATGATGCCCAGTTCCAGGAAGCCGTCTATCTTATCCAATATTTCAACAAAATGGGGGATTGGCTCCATGAAAAATCGGAAATGTCTGAGAAAGATAATAAAGAATGAGTAGTGAAAAACGAGGGCGGCCAGCCATAGCCATTTCTCCCATTCGTAGTCCACCTTGGGAGCCCCTTCCACCCGCCTGTACTCCAACCTGGTATTCCTGAACAGTGAGCGGAAGGTGACCACCTCAAAAAACATTCGCAGGATCACTCCCCAGGTGCTTTTGGGATTATCTATTCGGCTGTGCTTAAACCAGGGAAGGGACCATTGCTGGCCTGCTGTGGTAGGGATGCGAAACGGAACAGGAGATCGCGCCCAATCGATCACCCTGATAACCACACCTACGAAAAAGATAGCCATGGCAGCATAAGGCACCACAATGCCAAACAAGAAACGAAGATCTAGCGCACCCACCCCAATCCATGGGACCGCCACCACCACAATTACCGCGAAAAATGAAAAGAGGATACTAACGATAAAGCCCATAAACCCTTACCTCGCTTATTGGAACCTGTTCCCGTTTTAACCTTTAATGATCCTCAATTACATCAGGGATCTCACAGATGAGATTTGCCCTTTCCATTAATCTCGAAACTTGCCTCTTGACCTCCTTGACTCTAAGCTCATAGATCTTTTGCTTACATCTGTTGTAGATGTCGAATGCCTCTAAGCAGATTTTGTCTATCTTGAGCTCAAATCCCCTCAGGTCTTCACTCGAGATCTGACTCGATCCCTTAGTGTTCACCTCCCTACGAACTATCCCCTTCAGGTCAAGGATGAACTGCAACGCCTCTGAGGGCTTGAGATCTTGGACTGCCCTTATTTTCAATATACTCTCCAAGCTTGACCTAGCCTCACTCGTTAAATCTTCTTTGACAATCTCTCCGAAAAGCCTTTCAAGCTCGGTGCTAAGGGTATAGCCCACTGGGTTTGTAAATCTTCCTTTTTTATCCTTAAGGAACCCGTGGGATCCGGGAGGATAAACGTCAAAGAGCGAATCGCGCCAAAGTGGCAAAATAGAGCCCTTTCGCTCTATTAGGAAATTTTCGAGACCCATTGCAATGCACCTACTCATAAAATTGAGCCCCGTTTTCCTTCAGGCTTTAGGGCCCATAACTAATCAAATTTTTTGGGGAATGGCCGAGGCCATTGAAGTGGCTGTATAGAAAAATTGAGGAAAGCTGTCAAGCAAAAAATGTTCGGTCAACCCATAAAACGTAAGGCCCCTACTTTTCCCTTGATCCAAAACTAGCCTTGATGATTTCACGATTAAATCGAGCGATATTGCTGATAGAAATCTCCTTTGGACACACTGCCTCGCATTCCGTGTGGTTGGTGCAGTTGCCAAAGCCCAGTTCGTCCATCTTCCTGAGCATACTTATGGCCCTTCTGGCAGCCTCAGGCCTACCCTGGGGC
>DQZA01000131.1 GCA_011042035.1 Desulfobacteraceae bacterium | reverse complement strand
TGTATAGTAATCCCGCCCCCTAATGTTACAGGGACATTGCACATGGGCCACGCTTTGAATAATACCTTGCAAGATATACTCTGCCGATACAAAAGGATGAAAGGCTATAATGTGCTATGGCAACCCGGTACCGATCACGCGGGAATTGCGACCCAAAACGTAGTGGAAAAGGATCTTGCTGCCAGGGGCATTACACGCCATCAGGTGGGGAGAGAAAAATTTATAGAGCTTGTCTGGGAGTGGCGGAAGAAATACGGGGGATTGATAATAAATCAACTCAAGAGGCTGGGCTGCTCCTGCGATTGGAGTCGGGAGCGTTTTACTATGGACGAGGGACTGTCAAGGGCGGTTCTCGAGGTATTTGTGAAACTATATGAAGAAGGCCTCATTTACAGGGGTGATTACATAATTAACTGGTGCCCTCGTTGCCACACTGCTCTTGCGGATTTGGAAGTAGAGCACGAGGATATGGACAGCTTCCTCTATTATATCAAGTACCCCTTTGAAGACGGCTCGGGCGCCTTGGTGGTGGCTACCACCAGGCCAGAAACCCTACTGGGAGACACAGCGGTTGCCGTGAACCCCCATGACACGCGATATGGCAACGTGGAGGGGCGAAAGGTGTTGCTGCCCATCCTAAACAAGCCTATTCCAGTAATTCTGGACCGTTATGTGGACGTGGAATTTGGAACTGGCGCGCTAAAGATTACCCCGGCTCATGATCCCAATGACTTCGAGATTGGCTTGACCCATGGGCTGGAAAGGATCAAGGTGATAGACGAGGACGGCCGGATGAACGATCTGGCTGGCCCTTACAAAGGTCTGGATCGCTTTGAGTGCCGTGAAAAGATTTTGGAGGATCTCAAGGATGCAGGGCTGTTGGAAAAGATCGAGCCATATCGACACGCCGTTGGGCATTGCTACAGGTGCAAGACCATGATCGAGCCACTCCTTTCGAAGCAGTGGTTCGTAAAGGTTAAGCCATTGGCAGAAGTAGCAGTAAAGTCCGTGCAAGAAGGCAGGACTCGGATCTTTCCTCGAAACTGGGAGGCCGTGTACTTCGAGTGGATGAACAATATCAAGGACTGGTGCATTTCTCGACAGATCTGGTGGGGACATAGAATCCCTGCCTGGTACTGCGATGACTGTGGTGAAGTCATGGTGGCAAAGGATGCTCCTTCGGACTGTAGCGCTTGTAACAGCACTAAGCTAACGCGGGAAAGTGATGTGCTTGATACGTGGTTTAGCTCGGCATTGTGGCCATTTTCTACTCTAGGGTGGCCTGACGAGACGGAGGAGTTAAAAACCTTTTACCCCACGTCGATCCTTGTTACAGGTTTCGATATCCTGTTTTTCTGGGTGGCAAGGATGATGATGATGGGCCTGCATTTCATGGGCGATGTTCCCTTCAAGGACGTCTACATACATGCCCTGGTAAGGGATGCTGAAGGAAAAAAGATGAGCAAGTCCAAAGGCAACGTTATCGATCCCTTGGAGGTCATGGATGAATATGGAACAGATGCTTTCAGATTTACCCTTGCAGCCCTTGCAGCCCAAGGAAGGGATATAAAGTTGTCAGAGGATAGAATTCTTGGCTACAGGCATTTTGTTAATAAGATCTGGAATGCCGCAAGACTAGTTTT
The DNA here is from genome assembly GCA_011042035.1 of Desulfobacteraceae bacterium. GTDB lineage: Bacteria > Desulfobacterota > DSM-4660 > Desulfatiglandales > Desulfatiglandaceae > B111-G9. Next base: position 17,989 of record DQZA01000131.1, on the reverse strand, counting down.
GATGAACCTTGAGGGCGTGGAAGAGTTATCCGAGGAGCAGCGCTCATACAGCCTTGCAGATAGGTGGATTTATTCAAGGCTGGCCCAGGTGAGTGATGCAGTGGCCGAGGCGATAGATGAATATAGATTTAATGATGCTGCCAATCTTTGCTACCAATTCGTGTGGCATGAGTTCTGCGATTGGTACCTGGAGATGGCCAAGGAGGCCCTTTATGGAGAGGACAGCGTTAATCGGGCCACAACCCAGGTGGTGGCAAGGGAAGTACTCACAGCGGTGCTCCGGTTGCTCCACCCTTTCATGCCATTTGTGACCGAAGAGTTGTGGCAAAGGATACCCGGGGTGCAGGGGAGCATCATGATATCAGAGTTCCCCACGGCCACCAATTACCTGTATGACGAAAATGCCGTAAGGGATATGAGTATGGTCATGGATATCATCTCGGGCATCAGAAATATTCGAGGAGAAATGCGCATACCTCCTGCCAAAAAGGTCAATATCGCCATAGACGTCTCCGATGAAAAGGAAATTGAAATAATCAAGGAAAATATGGGGCAAATAAGAAACCTGGCCAAGGTAGAGGAGATCGCCGTAAGTAAGAGTGCGGAAAAACCTGTTGGATCTGCAACCGCGGTTTGCGGCACTATTCAGGTCCATGTGCTCTTGGCAGGGTTACTTGACTTTGAGGAAGAGAAGAGGCGGCTTCGCAAAGAAATCAAAAAGGTGGAAAAGGATATTGATTTGGGAAGAAGAAAGCTTGAAAATAAAACCTTCCTCCAGAAGGCCCCGCCAGAGATAGTAAGAGATGTAAAAGATAAGGTGGAAAACCTCAGCCTCAAGCTGGAGAGGCTACAGAAAAATCTGGAGTTTTTTGAAGGCATGAATGGTGGATAAGCCTCCGGCAATAGAGATGAGAGAGGTATGGTTTTCCTACAACAGGATTCCTGTTGTAGAGGCGGTATCATTTACCCTTGCTCAGGGCGACTTTCTTGGTATATTGGGCCCCAATGGTGGGGGAAAAACAACATTATTAAAGCTCATGTTAGGGCTCCTGAAACCCGAGAAGGGTGAGATAAGGATTCTTGGTAGGCCCCCGAAGGAGGCGAGAAAGTATATAGGTTACCTTCCTCAGGAGACAGATTTCCATCTGACCTTCCCCATAACTGTCTATGAATTGGCCATTATGGGCAGGCTCACGCATGCCAGACTTGGAAGGCCCTATACGAAGACTGATCATGAAAAGGCAGAGATGGCACTCCACCAGGTGGGGATGTGGGACTACCGGTTTGCAAAGGTGGGAGAATTATCAGGAGGGCAAAGGCAAAGGGTGTTTATAGCAAGAGCACTGGCGAGTGAACCAAAAATCCTGATGCTTGATGAACCCACTTCCAGCGTTGACCCGCAATTTGAATCAGATCTTTATGAGCTATTCAAAGAGCTGAATAAAAACATCACTATAGTTGTTATCACACATGATATTGGCGTTATCTCGCGCTATGTCAAGTCGGTAGCTTGTATAAATCGAACCTTGATTTTCCACGAAGAAGGTAAGATTACGCAGGAAATGATAGAGGCGACGTATCAGTGCCCAGTGGATCTAGTGGCTCATGGCCTTCCTCATCGTGTTTTTCCGGTTCACAAGGAGATAGATTAATGTGGGAAGCCCTGCAATTTGAGTTTATGCGTCATGCCCTGGCAGCAGGGGTGCTAGTGAGCATATCCTGCGGAATTATAGGGGTGCTGGTGGTAGTAAACCGGATTGCAATGATCTCGGGAGGTATTGCCCATGCCTCTTATGGAGGAATAGGCCTTGCAGTATTTTCTGGCATAGCCCCCTTTGTAGGGGCTGCGGGATTTGCGGTGGTCATGGGGCTACTTATGGGATGGATAAGCCTCAAACAAAAACAGAGAAGCGATGCTGTCATAGGTGCCTTATGGGCAATAGGCATGGCCATTGGGATTCTTTTTATTGATTTGAGCCCTGGTTATAATGTTGATCTAATGAGCTATTTGTTTGGTAGCATCCTGGCTGTTGGGAAGCAGGAACTGTGGTTCATGCTGACAATTGATGTATTGACCCTTGCCACGGTGATTCTATTTTATAAAGAGTTCTTAGCCATGTCTTATGATGAGCAGTTTGCGGAGGTAACCGGGGTGCCTGTTAGGGCACTTTATTTCTTGGTTCTCACCCTCACTTCTTTCACTGTCGTGATGCTCATAAAGGTGGTGGGGTTGATTTTGGTGATTGCCCTGTTGACCATCCCACCATACATATCGGTGCAATTCACCAGCACCTTGGGAAAGATGATGGGGTTTTCAATTCTTCTAAGCATTCTGTTCGTAACTTTAGGACTCTGGATTTCCTACAACTTCAACCTAAGTTCTGGAGCCAGCATTATACTGGTTGCAGGTGCTGCCTTTTTCCTTTCCCATATTTTCCAAAAAAATAGGCCTTAACTGTGGCGAGGCTAACGGAGGTTGGTCAGCACCTGGCATTGGGCTGTTTGGCCTAGAATAATTCCTCCCCAAATTTTGGCAGCACGAAGGATGCTCGGTGGATTCGGGGAGTATAATAACGAAGGCCAGGCAACTTGGCTGCCCGTTCCTCAGATAGGTCCCTGACGGGATCGTATTTATTTGAGCAAAACATAAAGCCTATCAAGCCGCTGGGGTAAGTGGGTACACTGGTCAGGTAATATCTTGTTTTAGGGTAGATCTCTTTGGCAAACGATCCCACTGCGCTTATAACGTGCTGGTGCAGGAAAAGGCACTCGCACTGGGTAACTGCAATCCCCTCTGGGTTTAAGGACTTTTTCATATCTTCATAGAACTTCCTCTGAAAGAGGATTTGCCCGGGGCCTATGGGGTCAGTGGAGTCCACAATTATTATGTCATATGTGCTGGGCCGATTTTCCACGAATTTGGCACCATCTTCGTAAAATATCTGGACCCTTGGATCATCAAAGGACGATGCAAGGGAGGGAAGATATTTTCGGGAGACCTTCACTACCTCTTCGTCAAGCTCACAAACATGAACCTGTTTCACCTCTGGGTGTTTTACTATCTCACGCACTGTGCCACCGTCGCCTCCACCAACCACCAATATATTTTCCGGATTGGGATGAACAAGGAGGGGCACGTGGGCAATCATTTCGTGGTAAGCAAATTCATCAAATTCGGTGAGCATGGTTATGCCATCGAGAACGAGCATGCGCCCTAGCTTTTCGGTCTCAAATACTGCAATTTCTTGGTACTTTGAACGGTAGAAGCACAAGACATTCTTTATTCGGATACTTACCCGGCATCCGTGGCCGAATTCAATACTGTCGTGAAACCACAGTTCCAAAACCTGGTTTTTTTCAGGATCAAAATCCACTAAGGCTATCTGTTCGTCTTTTTCACTCATTTGAAATTCCTCTTTTATGAAATCATATTAAGGCAGAAATATATGGAATAGTTGGCCGTAAATCAACAATATATTCTTATTGCCTGTATGAGCTGTGTCGTGTTTAGTATGCCTCATCAATTATACCGCCGCCAACCACGTAATCTCCAGAATAAAAAACAGCGGATTGACCAGGGGTCACAGCCCTTTGGGGAGAATTGAAAATTAACAAGGCCTTGGCCATGCCATAGGGATAAAGTTTGGCGGGTGCCTCCTTGTGTTTATAACGAATCTTTGCGGTTACCTCAATAGGTTCACTAAGGGAACTGATGGCTATATAGTTGAGCTCTGAGACAATGACTTTTCGTTTATAAAGTTGGTCTTTGGTTCCCACAATTATCCGGTTGTTTTGAGGATCCACTCTGAGGACATATAGAGGAGCCGGGGCTGATATGCCCAATCCTTTTCTCTGTCCTATGGTATAAAAAATAATCCCTTTGTGTCTGCCGACTACTTTACCGCTTTCATCAATGATATCCCCGGGGGCTATATGGTTTTTGCGGAAAAGCACCGAGTAGTTACCGCTGCTCAGGAAATCCTGGCTTTCAGGCCTGCCCGCCGTTGGTAACCCTGCAGATCTTGCCAATTCTCTAACCCCTTTTTTGGTATATTCACCCAGGGGAAAAAGCGTTCTGGAAAGCTGGTTCTGGGAAAGAGAGTAGAGGAAATAGGTTTGGTCCTTTTGGGTATCCACGGGCCTCATTAGCACGAAGCGCTCCCTCAACTTCTTTACCCTGGCATAATGACCGGTCGCAAAATAATCAAAAGATATGCCCGTGGAGAGGGCCTTGTGAACAAGGGACTCGAATTTTATCCTTCTATTGCATACCACACAAGGATTAGGGGTCCTGCCACACAGGTATTCTTGTTTGAAGTAGTCAAGTACTGCCCTTTGATATTCTTCTCTGAGATCAATGCAGTGAAAAGGAATGCCGAGTAATTTGCAGACCCTAAAAGCCGCCTCAATATCTTTGTCTTCGTTGGGACCAAAACAGGCATCTTTAAGGGGAGGGAGCTTTCCTAAGGACGGGTCGTATATTCTCATCGTAAGGCCAATGACATTATAGCCTCTTTCTTTTAAGAGCCAGGCCGTTACCGATGAATCTACTCCCCCACTCAGGCCAACCGCTACTGTCTGGTGGCTCTGTTTCATTGGTCACTAAGTTTTTGCATAATCCCATTGAGCACGCCGCAGTTTTTGCAAATTTCCATCTTTTCTTTCCATGATTTTTGAGCGGTACCCTGGCATATGGTACCACTAATAAACCAGCAGAGATTTCCAGCATTAAATTCCCATGCTGGGCAGGAATGCTTTCTTTCGGGGGGGCAATGGGATATGCTCCAGCAAGACTTCTTGTTAGTTGGCGTACCCCTTTGATTAAATAGTAGAAAATATAATTGTCTTTCAACATGGAGCGGAATATTGCGCCAACCTTGCTCATAACTGTGCACAGCCTTCAGGGATGTGCCCAACAGCTGGGCCAGCTCCCGTTGAGTTTTTCCCAGGATTTTTCTGGCTCTGGAGAACTCTTCTCTTGTCATGTCCACCCCCTTTTGGACAAACATTACCACGCGGTGGCTATATCCTGTCAATAATAAAAATTCTATGCAGCTTAGAGTCCCCACTCTCCGATCGGGTCCCCCAGTTTCCCACATTGATAAGCCGCGAAAAGTACGGCGCCCTCCCGCTAGTCACTCATAAAACACACCATCACAGAGCTGAGGTTTTCAGAGCTCCAAATTGTTACTGAATATTTAGAAAACAGGGTGTACTTATTAATCGGACGTTATAAGCAGGGGCTCTAATTTTTACGGAGTTTGTATGTGAATGGGATTTCCCGTTGACAGAACAAAGGAATTTGGACAAATATACTATTTATTATAACTTGCCCGTATCGCCTTGGCCTCAGGCTCATGGCCATGATGTTGGGGCGTTAGCGTATTGAGGGGAAAAAAATGGGCCTTTTTTTCAGAAAGAAACCGCCAACCAATGGTGGTGAGGCAAGACTTGATTTGCTGATTAAAAAAATAGAAAGGTTTGCGCCCAGAAAATACCGATCAGAGAGAGAAGTATATTACTACAATTACAGGATACTTAAACAATATACAGGACCGCTGATCGCATTGCTGGAACGTGTTTCAGAGCACAAACGCTTGAAGGACGAGGAGGCCATTTTTTCTCGAGAGCTTTTCTTGCGTCTTAAAGATTTTTACGATTTGAAAGATAGGTTATCCCTTGAAGAGGCCCTCGAGGACTATAATCTTTACCGACGATATGTTGATCTTTTCACATTTTTTTACGGGAGGCAAGGACCTGAAATTTCCGAGCTCAGAAGCTGGCTGTTGCCATCATCGGCTCGATGAAGAAGACTAGCACCCCACAGTTTCGGCATTCCCTGAGTAGATAAGGAGGAATATATGGCAAGACACAAGAAGATAGAAAGAAGACGAGAGCTTGAAAGACGGCGCCGGCGGAGACAAAAACGGTTAAAACAAAGGGCTAAAGGACAAGCACAGGCCTCTTCGAAGGCTGGGACATAGCTCTGTAACGGCGGTGGGGTCATCCATTGCGTACAAGCTCGCTTTTGCCAGGAACAAATCCATTGAAGATTAAGGAGATAAGCAGCGGGCAAAACCCCTTTTTCAAGAAACTCTTGAGGCTTAATGGTTCTCGTGGGATCAAGAAATTTGGCCTTGCTCTCCTTTCGGGAGGCAGGAACGTAAAGGAGGTCCTTGAGTATTTCCCCGATAGGTGTACGGGGCTTGTTACCTACTCCATGGATCTTCTTAAATCTATTGTCCCAAGAAGGCTGCACCATCCGGTCTATCTTCTACCCAGAAAGCTATTCAATTTGCTGGATTTCCACGGGACCGGAAAACCTATCGCAATTTTGAAAGTGGGTCCATTCAGACAATGGGATGAATCGCTACACCGAAGGGGATGCGTATTGTTTCTCCCATTCCAAGACCCCGCAAATGTGGGAGCAGCGATCCGCTCTGCGGCTGCCTTTGGGGTGAAAAGGGTGGTGTTGCTGGAGGAAGCAGCCCATCCCTTTCATCCCAAGTGCCTTAGGGCTGCTGGTAGCACTATATTCCATACAGAATTAATGACCGGCCCATCTCTAAGTAATTTCTTTACCCTGAGTCTCCCCTTGTTGGTGTTGAGCCCACGGGGTAGAGATGTGAGCACTTACCAATTCCCGGAGGCCTTTGGCCTGCTGGCGGGACTGGAAGGCCCTGGCGTACCCGAGGGGTTGAACTGGACGGAGTCCCTTGCAATTCCCATGGAAAAAAATATTGATTCACTTAACGCAGGAATGGCAGTTGGCATTGCCTTGTATCAATGGCGGAGCTCGATTGCTGACGGTCGTGCAAAAGGGGAAAAGGAGTGCAGAGAGCGGGGCCAGTTTGAGGCGTATAGGTAGCGGTTAAGATGGTTTCCGATTGATACCCCGCTGCTTGCGGCGGGGAAGTTCATTTCAATGTGGTACTTAATTGGAGGGGGTTTTTCGTGGTAACTTGTTCCGGGCCTTTATTAGTAAGGCAATGACTGCACCGATGAGGATCAAGGTGGCAAGGAATTGGCCTGGACTCATATTCATGCCGAATACTTGGCCCCTAAAGTCTCCCCTGTATCTTTCCACCAATAGGCTGGCGTTAGCCTCAAGTATCAAGTACCACAAAAAGACCTGCCCTTCAAATTTCTTCCTGTCCCTCAGCCATAACACCACGCATATTATGGTTACCTCAGCCATCACATAGTAAACTTGCGTCGGATAAAGGGGTGTCCCTACGGGAGCCAGGGAAGCCGTGTCATGGAAGGTGATGGCCAAAGGGCCGTTGGTGGGCAATCCGTAGCAGCACCCGGCTAATAGACATCCTATCCAGCCGACAGCAATTCCAAACGCGGCAGCCGGGGCCCAGGTGTCTCCGAGGCGCCAGAAATAACTGCTTCTAATGCCTGAGTAAATCCACAATGCCAGGACGCACCCAGTGACGCCTCCCCAGTATATCATTCCGCCCCCTGATATTTTCAAAATGCTATCAAGGCCAGTAGCGAATCTGTCCCAGTGCATAAATACATACATAAGCCTTGCGCCCGCGACGGCGCCAAAGAGCATGAAGAGTCCGCTTCGGAGTCCTTCTTCTAAGGGAAGGCCCTGCTTTCTAAATAGAATCAAGCCGGTGGCAAAGGAGATTGCAATGGCGAGTGCTATCAACAGGCCATAGGAGCGCAGAATTATGGAGTCCAGGTGGATTAACTCAGGATACATGTCTCGACCTCTGCTCAATTATAAGGTAAAGGGCAAGGAGGCAGGTACCAATGGTGATAGCGGAGTCAGCTATGTTGAAAGAAGGCCAATGAAATTTACCGATGTAAAGATCTATGAAATCTATCACACTCCCTACGCGTAGACGATCGGTCACGTTACCCGCTATCCCTCCGATTATCAAAGAGGTCCCAAGCCCATGGAGTAGGTTTTTTTGCTTGCTGCTCAAATACCAAAGAACAAGGCATGCCCCCACCACGAGACTGATGGCGGTTATAATGAAAAAAGGAAGGGAATGACCAGGCTGATTCATGATACCAAAGGCAACACCACGGTTGCGAATGTGAACCAGATTAAAAAATCCTGGAATAACTACGATGCCATGGTACAGGTCAATGAAAGAGACCACCAATAGCTTGCTCGCCTGGTCGAGAACAAAAATCCCGATGGCAGACCAAATGATAAGATGGTGGGTTCTTTTCAATCCCACTATTCCTCTATCCGGGCGAGGGCGCCCACGCATCGTTGGCAAAGAGTAGGGTGTTCCTTGCTTAGCCCAATGCTGGGGTCATGCACCCAGCATCTTTCGCATTTCGGGTCAGTGGAGGCCGATACCTTTATCCTCAACCCAGAGACCATTTCGCTGTCTACGGCATCTTGCAGTTTTTCCAGTGGCAGAAGCCTCACAGACGACACAATAAATATGCTTCGTAGCTCATCCTTGTATGGAGTTAGTTTTTCCATGAGCTCATTTGCAAGACCAAGTTCCACGGAAGCATCAAGTGAGTGGCCGATCTGTTTGTTCTTCCGGGCCTGCTCAAGTGCCTTTGTAACCTCTTTTCTTACTGAAATTATTGTTTCCCATCGAGCAGCAAGTTCCGGATCCTTGTACTCATTTCTTAGGGGTATGAAGCATTCCAAATGGACGCTTTGTGAGCGGTTTTTTCCCTTCATGTGCTGCCAGATTTCCTCAGCAGTAAAAGACAAGACAGGAGCCATGAGGCGCACCAGTGTCTCTAAAATTTCATTCATGGCAGTTTGAGCAGATCGTCGTTCCAGGGAGGTGCGGGGAGATGTATAGAGCCTGTCTTTAATTATATCAAGGTAAAAGGATGAGAGATCAAGAACGCAGAAATTATGAAGATTGTGATACACAATGTGAAACTCAAACCTCTCGTATGCTGCCAGTACCCGCGAGCTAAGTTCCTGAAGACGGTTTAAGACCCACCGATCAAGCTCCTGCATTTGACTGTATGGTACGGAGTCAGTTTCCGGAACAAAGTCATCCAGATTTCCCAATAAGTATCTACAGGTATTACGGATCCTACGATAGGCTTCTGTAAGACGTTGCAGTATTTCTTGAGAAAGTCTGATATTGTCGGTGTAATCTTCTCCAGCAACCCAAAGCCTCAATATCTCAGCACCATATTTTTGGATGAGTTCATCGGGCGCTATGACATTGCCCGCTGACTTATGCATTGCTTTACCTTCACCGTCCACCACAAACCCATGGGTTAGCACACTCTTATATGGGGCAATCCCCCGTGTCCCCACCGAGCAGAGCAGCGAGGAGTGAAACCATCCCCTGTGTTGGTCGCTTCCTTCCAGGTAGAGGTCAGCAGGGCTTTCAAGATAGTCCCTTTTTTCCATTACCGCCGCATAACTCACTCCAGAATCGAACCACACATCCAGGATGTCGGTTTCTTTTCTGAACTGATTTGATCCGCACTTAGGGCATTTTGTGCCAGGGGGAAGAAGTCGTTCCTCGGGTTCCATAAACCATATGTCAGCTCCAGATTCTTCCACCATTTTGCTTACGTGATCAATGATTTCTTGGGAAATCAAAACTTCATTGCATGCTTTACAGAAAAAGACAGTTATTGGGACACCCCACGCCCTCTGTCTTGAGATACACCAATCAGGGCGATTCTCAATCATACTGTAAATTCTGTCTCTTCCCCACGAAGGTATCCAATTGACCTGATTAATGGCCTGAAGTGTCTTTTTCCTAAGATCATTCTTTTCCATTGAGATGAACCACTGCTCTGTGGAGCGAAATATCACAGGCTCCTTGCATCTCCAGCAGTGGGGATATTCATGTGTTATGTCCTCCTGCTTGACCAATGCCCCCATTTCCTCCAGCTTCTTATTTACCGCCTCATTGGCTTCAAATACCTGCTGGCCTGCAAAGAAGCCAACGTCACTGGTAAATCTACCTTCGTCATCCACGGGCGAATAGGTATCGAGCTTGTATTCCAGACCTGTTTCATAATCCTCTCTACCATGACCAGGGGCAGTGTGAACACAGCCCGTTCCAGCATCAAGAGTTACATAGGGTGCAAGAACGAGAAGTGATGGCCTATCATATAGCGGATGCCTCGCTTCGAGGTTTTCAAGTTCCTTGCCCTTGAATGTAGCAAGGATCTTAAATTCCCTTATTCCGAAGGTATCCATACATAAATAAAGAAGGCCTTCGGCCAGGATGAGGACTCCGTGTTCCTGGGTTTGCACTGCCACATAATCGTATTCAGGATGTAGGGCAATGGCGAGATTTGCGGGTAGCGTCCACGGAGTGGTAGTCCAAATGAGTACCGAGACGTTTTTCCCCTTCAGTTGGGGAAATTGCTCCCCAAGATCAGAGATCATGGGGAATTTTACATAAATGGATGGGGACGTGTGATCCCCATATTCCACTTCAGCCTCTGCAAGGGCTGTCTTGCAATAGACGCACCAATAGATAGGCTTCTTGCTTCTAACCAGGCTACCGTTGAGGGCGAATTTCCCAAACTCCCTTACGATGGTCGCTTCATAGGGGTAGTTCATGGTGAGATAAGGTCGCTCCCATTCCCCCAACACACCCAGGCGTTTGAATTCTTCCCTCTGAATGTCAAGGTATTTTTGAGCATACTTCCGGCAGTACTGCCTGATTTCAACTTGGCTCATCTGTGCCTTCTTGGCACCAAGCTCTTTGTCCACCTTGTGTTCAATGGGCAGCCCATGGCAGTCCCATCCGGGTACATAGGGGGAGTCGTAACCCGCCATTTGTTTGGATTTTATGATGATGTCTTTGAGTATTTTGTTAAAGGCTGTTCCCATGTGAATATGGCCATTGGCATAAGGGGGCCCGTCATGAAGCATGTATTTCGGTCTTCCCTTAGAGACTTCACGAATTTTGTCATACAGGTTAATCTCTTCCCATTTTTTCAAGATCTGGGGTTCTTTTTTAACAAGATTGGCTTTCATGGGAAATTCGGTTTTGGGAAGATTGAGCGTCTGCTTGTAGTCCATGCGTAACTAGCCTCCGATTCAATAATAATCAGCCAAGTTAACAGATAAGAATTAGCAAGTCAAACCCAATGTAAGGCGTTGACATGGGGAGGTATTAGAAGTATTAAGGAATTACATTCGCGGCTTTTCCCGTTCAGGATGAGACAAAAGGGGCACCAATTGTGTGATCAGCAAATCTGAGAAGAGGGGTGAAACCATGGTAAAAGTTAAGCTGGCCGTCTTGGCAGTTATCTCTGTTATGTTGACAAGTTGTGTATATCTTGGTTTTTTTGCGGCTGGTACGGCTGCTGGAGTCGGGGGGTACAAATATCACAATGGTGTTCTTACGGTTATCTATGAGGCGCCTTTTATGGAGACATGGGAAGGATGTCTCAAAGCAGTGGACGAAATGGGGCTACGCCTGATTAAATCTGCCCATGATCTCACTGCAGGCACCATCGAGGCAAAGCGGGCCGACGGAAAGCCAATCCGAATAAAGGTAAAGTACAAATCCTCAAAGGAGACAAAGGTTGCTATCCGTGTTGGTATATTCGGCGATGAGGAGGCTTCCAACGTAATAAAGGAAAAGATAAGGCAGGTGCTTGTCAGGTCCTAATGCCCAATTGCTGGATCATGGTGTGGGCAAAATTTATTACATAATTGCGCTGCCCCTCGGTACAATAACCTGGGCAGGTGCAACGCATGGTCTTTAAACTCCGAACAAAGAATTCCAATTTTACCCAATGGTCTCCCAGCTCTACCGCAAAAACATGGGGTTGGCATTCATGATGTGCATATTGGGTTGGACTGAGAAGATCGTCAGGGATTTTTACCCAAAATATCTTACTCAGAGAAGATCTTATGGCGTTTTGTGCTAGAAATTGTGTGATTTTCTTCATATCCGCGCGGGATATTTCATCAATTAGATAAGCTCTCATTGCTTGATTTCTTTTCCTGCCTGTCAAGTTTTATCCCATATACCAGGGCATCCACAACAGAATAGATCCACGTGATGGAAAAAAGGGCCACAATGATGTAAAGGAACCACGGCTGATGCACCTTGAAGGCCCTCATGATACCATCTGGGTCCAGGGAATAAGCCTGGGGATTTTCTACGATGAATTTGACAATGCCGTAGAGGTGTACAATAAGGGAGATAAAGAGTACCAGGGTTACTAGTAACAATAGGAGGCCTTTTTTAAGATGATGGTTGAGTACTTGGCCCAATCCTGGTATTACAAGCCCTGAACACAAGGGGGGAAGAAGCGTTTTTTTCATAACAAAATACAGTTAGTTTCCATCCATAAATGGCCTTTTTGCGCAATATCTGCGTCAATCTGCGGGATTCCTTGTGCGGCGTACTACAGTACGCCTCCGCGTAATCCCTTGATTTTCTTGATCTTGCACAAAAATTCTCATTTATGGATTGGAAACTCACTAGTGCCCAAAATCTTATTTGTGGATGGGCACCAGTTAGATATTCTGAGTTCAATAAAAAATATTCAACGGAGTAATTGACTGAAAATATACCTGTGGGCTTGGATTAAGTCAATTACTTGCATGGTATCAAGCAACTTTTAGGCCACGGGAGGGGTTAGGTCATGAGAAATAACATCAAATCGGTTTTACTATTAATAATGGTATTAGCTTTGCCAGGTTTCTGTTTTGCTGGCCAGCAACTGGTAGTGGATCGGTTTAATAAGAGCGATGAAGGGAAGCTCCCCCAAGGCTGGAGATTGCGAAATGAGGATCTCACAGAAAAGGCCAGGGCAGTATATCGTGTGGTGGTTGAGGAAGACAACGCCTATTTGCTGGCCCATTCAAGGGGAGAGGCGATCCAACTGGGCAAAGAGATAGAGATTGAGCTTAAGGATTTTCAGGTGATAACATGGAGGTGGCGTGTAGATAAGCTATGCGAGGGCGGAGATGAGAGATACAAGGAGACGGGGGACAGCCCTGCAGCTATATATGTGGTATTTCCCACATGGAAGAAATGGAATCCCAGGGCCATAAAGTACGTGTGGAGTGCAAGCGACCTTCCAAAAGGCTATGTTACAAAAAGTCCGTATGCCTCGGAGACGAAGATAATAGTCCTGGAAAACAAGAACTCGCCGCTGAACCAGTGGATAGAAGAGAAGGTCAACGTAAGGGATGATTACCAGAAATTTTGGGGCAAGAAATTAAAAAATATCAAGCTCATTGGTCTTATGACAGATTCGGATAACACTAAGAAAGAGGCTATCGCCGCCTACGATGATATTGTGATGGAAAAGGCACAATAGGTAACAACAAATGGCAGATATAGAACACATAAAGAGGCTCGTTTATGTGAGCATCCCATTTGCCATGCTTTCGCAGGATTATTTGTCAGCCTTTGTTAGCCACGGTCTTAACGCGGAAATTGGCCTTGATGCCCAAACACTGCAGGGAACTGATATGGAGCGGTTCCGGGTTGTGAAGAGAATATTTTCAGATGCAGGGCTGCGGGTAACACTTCATGGCCCATTTATTGATATGTCGCCGGGCTCTCCTGATCCTGAAGTAAGGGCTTTGACCATGAAGCGGTTTGAGGATGTGATAAGGATTGCAGAGATTTTTGAGCCTACTTCAATAGTGCTCCATGCAGGCTATGAACAGAAGCGCTATGGGTTTGTAAAGGAGGTTTGGTTTGAAAATAGTCTGGCTACCTGGCAATGGGTAGCAGGGGCCGTTTCAGGTCAAGATACCATGGTATGCCTTGAAAACGTATTTGAAGAGCATCCATCATACCTCCTACCACTATTTGAGGAGCTTGGAGCCTCAGGCATAAAATTTTGTCTGGACATAGGCCACCAGGCAGCCTTTTCCCAGGCTCGACTAGAAGAGTGGCTTTCTATACTTGGCCGTTTTGTGGGCCAACTTCACCTCCACGACAATAACGGTAAGGCTGACCAGCATAAGGCGATTGGCAGCGGGACAATTGATTTCAATTTTGTATTTAAATGGCTAAGGGATCATTTCACGGAGCCACCCATTATTACCCTCGAACCTCATAGAGAAGAAGATCTTTTGCCAAGCCTCAAATGGCTTGAGGATAACTGGCCGTGGTAACACTTATTTTGCCGAAAGAAGATATTTGGTTGACAGGCAGTAGACGAATTTGATTATCCTAAAAATTTGCGTTAATACCTACGCAATGCCTAATATAGGCTGTTGTTGAGAACTAGGTAATTTACGTTATAAACGGAGGTCACGGAAATGCTTTTGAGCGACACTGGAATTTCGAAACGGATTATTGAAGGATACACTGAAAAGTTGTTGGGCTCTTTAAGTCTGGATGTAGCACTTGTGGGTGCAGGGCCAGCAAACCTTGTCGCTGGCTATTACTTGGGGAAAGCAGGGCTTAAGGCTGCAGTTTTTGAGTCAAAACTTGCCCCTGGTGGAGGAATGTGGGGTGGAGGCATGATGTTTAATGAAATTGTGGTCCAGAAAGATGCCCTCGAGGTGGTGGAGGAGCTGGGTATAAGGACAGCTGACAAGGGTGGAGGCTACTTTACCATGGATAGTGTTGAGGCTACATCCACCCTAATTTCCAAGTGTGTGAAGGCAGGGACCAGGGTCTTTAACCTCATCAAGGCCACCGATGTGTTGTTTCGAGAAGAAAAGGGCAGTCCCCGGGTGAGCGGCCTCGTTGTGAGTTGGTCTCCGGTGGAAAGCCTTGGACTTCATGTTGACCCCCTTGGTATTGAGGCCAGATTCGTGGTAGATGGAACAGGGCATCCTGCGGACATCTGCCATATCGTGGCGAGAAAATTGGACGTTAAACTTCGTACCAAGACAGGACAGGTAGTGGGGGAGATGCCTTTATGGGCCGAAAAAGGTGAGCAGTTCACAGTGGAGAATACTGCAGAGGTATTCCCCGGCCTCTATGTTGTGGGTATGGCGGCAAACAACGCGTTTGGTGGCCCCCGTATGGGCCCCATATTTGGAGGAATGCTTTTGTCTGGGAAAAAGGCAGCAGAGGTACTGATCAAGGAGTTGGGGTAATAGATGAAGTCTATTGAGGATATTCATCTTTATTGTTTTACGCCCGGTTCATTGTCTGTAGGAAGAGACCCATTGAAAATGGTGGAAGCTGAAATACTTGGCGGGGCAGATGTGATTCAGCTTCGGGAAAAGGAAATGAGTAAACGAGAGAAGCTGGAATTTGGCCTTAAGGTCAAGGATATTGCTCACCACCATGGCGTGCCTTTTATTGTCAATGATGATGTGGATCTTGCCATAATATTGGATGCTGACGGTGTCCATCTGGGTCAAGACGACATTCCAATTCAATATGCGAGGCCGTTACTAGGGAATAAGATCATAGGGGTATCCACCCATTCCTTGGGGCAAGTGAAAAAGGCTGTTGAGGCAGGTGCGGATTACATTGGTTTTGGACCAATTTTTGAAACTTCTACAAAAGAGGACAGAGAAGAAGTGGTGGGATTGGAGCTGTTGGCCGAGCTAAAGGATATTTGCCCGATCCCATATGTTGCCATTGGAGGTATTAAGAAGGAGAACCTCTCTGGCGTGATCAATGCCGGTTGCAGTAGGGTTGCGGTAATCTCAGATATTCTGCTGGCTGATGACATTGAGGAAAGATGCAAAGAGATAAAGAGACAACTAATGCAGAGGCATTGATGGACCATCCCTTTGCCAGATCTACACCTACAATAGAGAAGCTTAAGCGGCTTTGGGAATTGGTCAACATGGAAGACGTGGTGGCTGTGCTCATAAATGCTGACCCAGATTCCATGGCAAGTGCCATGGCCCTAAAGCGGCTATTTTGGAGGAGGGTCAAGAAGGTTTGGATCTATCATATAAATCCGATACGCCGAGCAGATAATCTGGCCTTTGCACGACTTTTAAGGATGGACCAGCAGCCCATTACCAGATTAAGACCATCAAAGATCAGCAAGTGGGCAATCGTAGACTCGCAACCACATCACAGTGAACAGTTTGCTGACTATCCATTTGATATCATCATTGACCATCATCCGCTAGGGCCTGATATACGAGCGCAATTTGTGGACATCAAGGTGGAGTATGGGGCTAATTCCACCATAATGACCGAGTATCTCAGGGCAGCCAAGATCAAGCCTTCTCCACGGCTGGCCACGGCCCTATTCTATGGTATCAAGACGGATACCGATAATTTTGTGAGGGAATCACTGGCCAATGACGTAAATGCATTTCGTTACCTTTACCAGTTCACCAATATGAACATCATCAAGAAAATTGAGTCATCAGAGATGACACGTAAAACCCTTGCGAGCTATCAACTCGCTATGGATAGGGTGAGGATCTTGCACAACACAGCATTCGTTTATATGGGGGATGTCCAAGACCCGGATATCCTTGTCATACTTGCAGACTTTTTTATGAAGCTTGCTGAGGCCACATGGAGCATAACGGCCGGGATCTGGAACAAGACCTTGATCGTAATCTTCAGGAATGCGGGATTCAGGGGAAATGCGGGGAAGCTGGCAGAAAATATATTTGGACAGATGGGTGGGAGTGCTGGTGGGCATAAGGGGGCAGCGCGAGCTGAAGTTCCCATTCAGATAATTGAGCAGGAGGCAAAGGGGAGCGAAATAGAGAAATTTCTATTACATGCCTTCCGTGGGGCGCTCTAAGGGAAAGGCTATATATGGCGGTTGAAATGAGGCAAATCAATGAAAAACTGATCAGAGATGTTAAATCTCTGATTGAAAAGGGCGATGAGGAGGCTCTCACAAAGCTCATTGACGAATTGCGCCCTGCTGATATGGCAGACTTAATCGAGCATTTGGATCATGATGAACGGTTGTTTGTATTTAAGATCCTGGAACCCGAAGGGGCAGGAGAGGTACTTGTTGAAATAGAGCCACCTGTGCAGGGACGCCTGTTGGAGGATCTGGACAACAAGGCCCTGAGGGAGATTGTCCAGGAACTGGAATCGGACGATGCAGCGGATGTCATCGGTGATTTACCGGTTGAGAGGGCACGAGAAATCATAAAAGGATTAAGGGGGGAAGTATCTGAAGAGATAGAGAAGCTACTGCCGTATCCCGAGGATACAGCCGGCGGAATTATGGCCTTGGAGTTTGTGGCCATAAAGGCTGATTCCACGGTTCAAGATGCCATCGAAGTGATCCGGGAAAAGGGTGAAGAAGTCGAGAACCTTTATTACCTTTGGGTGGTGGATGATCACGATCATTTGGTAGGGGTCGTTTCGCTTAAAGACCTGCTGGTGGAGCCAAGGGACCGGAAGATTAGTGAGATAATGAATCCTGAAGTTATTTCAGTAAATGTCCATGCTGATCAGGAAGAGGTGATTCAACTAGTGAAGAGATATGACCTGGTCAATATTCCAGTGGTGGATGATCAAAATCGCCTCGTTGGCCGAATTACTCACGATGATGTCATAGATGTGATAGAGGATGAAGTGGACGAAGATATGACGCGCATGGCAGGTGTCATGGACCAGGAAATAACCGAGGAATCAGCAGTAAAGATATCAAGGGCAAGGCTTCCTTGGCTAATAGGTGGTATCATGGGGGAATTTATTTCTGCGCTTGTCATAAGTAGGTTTGAGTCATCACTGGAAAAGATAATCGCCCTATCTTTCTTTTTCCCTGTAATAATGGCAATGGGAGGGAATACTGGCCAACAGGCCGCCATCATAGTAGTAAGAGGGCTTGCTACGGGTGACATAAGCCTTATAAAAACCGGCAAGAGACTTTTCACCGAGCTGAAAGTTGCCTTGGGAAATGGAATAATATGTGGGGTACTGCTGGGTCTTATTGTCGGGACCTGGTTGGGCAACTACGAGCTCGGGGCAGTGGTGGGGCTGGCCTTGCTCACGGTAATGCTTAATGCAGGTCTTATAGGTTCTGCCATTCCGTTGTTTTTCAAAAAGATAGGTGTTGATCCTGCCCTCGCCACAGGTCCATTTGTGTCTACGTTCAATGATATCTTTGGGCTACTAATCTATCTATTTTACGT
>DQZA01000083.1 GCA_011042035.1 Desulfobacteraceae bacterium | reverse complement strand
GGAGGCGTAGAATTTGCCAGTGGAGCTGAAGGTGTTGGTGTTGGTTCGGCAGGAGGGGTAGCTGTTTACTATGATCTGGATTCGCTCGGTGCGGGTCCCTCAGGCTCACAATCCGAAGTTCTAGCCCAGTATAGAAAAGTAATTGGTGTAGCGGGGGGACTATAAGATGAAAAGAATCTTGAAGATATTGATCACGCTAGCCATAGGCTTGGTTGCCATATGCAGTAGCAGCTTGGTGGTTTATGCCACCGAGCCTGATATGGCTGATTATACTGCCTATCCAATATTCATGGCACAGTCGGTTAAGCCTAACATACTTATTATATTAGATAATTCCGGGAGCATGAACTTCCCGGCTTATGGAACATATTACTCGGAGCTTGGGTCTGGTCAGGAAATCACAGATGCGCCTTTTGCTGGCGACTCCCATACCGCTACCATTGATATCAGGGTTTCTGACTCTGCGGATGATGCCGAGGAGTCATCAAATGGAAGTACGTATGATGATAACGACCTTGACCTTGGCGGAGTCGCATACGTAGGCGTTCGTTTCACCAATCTGTCAATCCCACAAGGAGCCACAATAACCAATGCCTATATTACATTTGAGGCGATGGAAGAAAATACTGACAACACACCTGCTACGACCCTCACTATTCGCGGCCAGGCTGCTGACGATACTTCAGCCTTCGATTTTAGCCAGGCCCACAATATCTCAAACAGGACGCTGACCATTGCATCTGTTTCGTGGTCTCCCGGTACCTGGACTGCAGACTCAACCTATCAGACCCCAGATCTGTCTTCCATTGTACAGGAACTTGTTGATCGCGATGGCTGGAACAGCGGAAACTCCATGGTTTTCATTTTCACAGGCACAGGATATAGAGAAGCAAAGGCCTATAACGAAGACCCAAACAGCGCCCCAATTCTTCATGTTGAATACACGGGCGTAAGATATTATGGCTATTTTGATCCTGACGCGCGTTATACATATAATTCCAATAGGTTCGAGAGAGATGACAATGGCGAGTGGAGCGGCAATTGGTTGAACTGGATCTGTATGAGAAGAATTGATATTGCAAGAAAGATACTGGTAGGTGGATTAGCCACTTCCAGGACAGGAGGTGGCGCTACAGACCTCATCGGGGACGATTCCAGTGGACAGCCAAGCCGCTATTGGAGAAGATATTTTGATGACTCCTCTGCACCTCATGTTACTTATTATCATGAGGCCCGTTGGTATGGCATCCGAGATGGGTATTTGTATGTGGGCAAGGGTAGCTGGCCATTTAGTGACTATATTGCCCGATACAATATTCGGGTTCACAAGGATGAAAGTGATGAGCCCTCGGAATTCCTCAATGGGAACATAGCAGGTATTCTCCAGCGCGTGCGCGATAAGGCGCGATTCGGCCTTGAATTTTATAATGACGAGGAGGGGGGGTACATCGCCTCAAGGGTAGATAGTGGGAATATTACTGACATCATAACAAGAATTGAAAATATTAAGCCTGATACTTGGACGCCATTGGCAGAATCTTTTTACGAAGGTGTGAGATACTTTCGGCAGGATAACCCCTATTATGATGGAGGGGACTTTAACAGGAACAATACCTGGGATCCTTATTATTGGAACGACATTGGAGACTTTGTTGAATGTGAAAAGAGCTTTGTGCTACTGATAACAGATGGGGAGAGCACCCAGGATCTTAACATTCCTTCTTCATTGCGTGACTATGACAGCGACGGAAATGATCCCGGTTCCTACAGCGATAATGGGACGGATTATCTGGATGATGTGGCACTCTGGGCCCACACAAACGACATGAGGGGGGATCTGGACGGGACTCAGGAAATCACTCTGTACACTGTCTTTGCCTTCGGTAGGGGATCCAATTTATTGAAGGACGCGGCGAAAAACGGCGGATTCGTGGACAAGAACGGGAACAACCAGCCTGATCTTGATGCTGAATGGGATGATGACGGAAATGGTGTACCTGACAATTATTTCGAGGCAGACAGTGGGTTTTCTCTTGAGAGGAAGATCCTAGGGGCAATCACGGATATCTTGAAAAGGGCTGCTGCCGGAACAGCAGTATCAGTTCTGGCCACAACAGGTGAAGGTGAAGGTAATGTTGTGCAGGCCTATTTCAGGCCAAGTGTAACAAGTGGGCTGGATGAGATCAACTGGATAGGGTATCTTCAGTCTCTCTGGGTCGACCCCTATGGTAACCTAAGGGAAGACACGGATCACGATAGAGCCCTAAATGTTGACAAAGACAATATAATAGTTTTTTACCAAGATGAAGAAACTGGGGATACAAAGGTTAAAAGATACCAGGTTGATGCAGACAATCCCTACCCTGATCTCGATACCTCATCATATGAGACTGTGGGTTTGGATGAGCTTGAACCCCTCTGGGAGGCTGGTGAACTTCTGGCTCAACGTGATCCTGGTGACCGAAAGATATTTACTTTCCTTGACAAGGATAAAGACCAAGAGGTGGACGAAACCACAAACGATCCATTTGATCATTCTGGCGAGGTCGTAAGCTTTGATACGTCTTCGGCTGCGGCAATAAAGCCCTACCTAGGTGTTGCAGACAATACAAAATGGAGTTACCTCGGATCAACTCATGATGAAAGGGTGCAAAACCTTATTCGGTTTATACGGGGCGAAGCTGTGTCAGGGCTTCGAAATCGCACCATTGATGGAAACGTATGGAAGCTGGGTGATATCGTTCATTCCACCCCCGTATCCATTTCAAAGCCTGTGGAGAATTTTCATATTATTTACAAGGACGAATCATATGGAGAGTTCTACAATGAGTTTAAGGATCGGGAGACAGTTGTGTACGTGGGGGCTAATGATGGCATGCTTCATGCCTTTACCTCCTGGCATTATGATCAAGCGACAAACCAATATGTCCGGCCTTCAGTGGCGTCCTCTACCGAACATATAGGCGACGAGCTATGGGCCTACATACCCCAAGCCCTCCTGCCCCACCTTAAATGGCTCGCGGATCCTGACTACACCCATGTTTACTATGTTGACCTCAAACCGAAGGTATTTGATGCAAAGATCCTCCCCGATGATGCCCATTATACGGATGCCGATGGGGATGACAACTGGGGTACCTTCATACTGTTGGGCCTTAGGATGGGAGGGAAGCATATCTGGTCGGAAGGCGACTATGATGACGGGAGCGGAACCACTGTACATGAGACAAGGCAATTTTATCCATCCTATTCCCTCATTGATGTTACGGAACCCCGAAACCCTAGGCTTTTGTGGGAACGAACTTATGCTGATCTGGGCATGAGCATGTCGATTCCGGCCATTGTAAAAGTGAAGAACAAGTGGTTTGCCGTGTTTGGTTCAGGGCCAGAAGACTATGACGGCACTAGCAGCAAGAAGGGTCATATATTTGTAGTGGACTTGAAGACAGGTGAACCATACCAAAATAGCACCAACGACTGGCTATTTGAAACTTCCGAGACCAATGCTTTTATGAATTCTCCCGTTTCTCTTGACAAAGATCTTAACTACAATGTGGACGTCATTTACTTCGGAGAAACTTACCTGCAAGGGAGCAATTGGAAAGGTAAGCTTTATAAAGTAATGGTTCCGTGGGTAAGTGGAGGAAGCTACGATGGCTCGGATCCCAACAACTATATTGATAACCCTAAGGACTCATCAAATCCGTGGATTCTTAACCCACTTTTTGATGCCACAAGGCCTATAACGTCTCCAGTTGCCCTGAGCATGGATAACTTTGACAACGTGTGGGTGTATGTAGGCTCAGGGCGATATCTCAGCGATTCCGACAAGGGTAATTCTGATCAACAATACTTGTTTGGTGTGAAAGATCCTTTTTATAACGAAAACCAAGCAACGTATTATCATAATTATTCAGCGAACTTGGAGCTTGGCATCTCAAATCTTTTCGATGCAAACCCTTACATTGTTATAGAGGGCGGGGACGTCTACGAGACAGATGGGGATTACTATGGTACCTTCAAAGATGACCTCTTGCCGACAGCTAGAACATATGATGGATGGATTAGAAGCCTGAGTCTTATTAAAGAGAGAGTGGTTACGAAGTTCGCAGTTCTTGGTGGAATAGTGTTCACTCCTTCGTTCGTGCCAAATGAAGATATTTGTGGCTTTGGTGGTGACAGCTATCTATATGGGCAGTATTATGAAACAGGAACGGCATTTTACGAGCCGGTGTTCGACAACAAGACGGCGAGTATAACAATTAACGGAAATACCCTGACAAAGGTGCTGAATGTCATAAGCTTAGGCTCAGGAAAGGCCTCTGCGGTCGGGGTGCATATAGGTATGGAGGAAGGGGCGAAGGTATTCATTCAGCAAAGTACAGGTACCATAGTTGGCACAGAATTGAAACCCGCTTTCAATGTGAAGAGTGGGCTTACATACTGGAAAGAGCAATAGCAAGAAGGGGAGAGGATAATGAAAAGGACAGCGGCAATACTATTGGTAGGTACCTGGATCGGGCTTTCAGCCTGCTGCAATCCCGTAGTAGCCGACGAACTTGCGGGTTCTCACCCGAGCACATTCAGCGCTACGGGCACCATAATTGCCAAAGACAAGGCTGGACTGACACTAAAAAGGGGGGATTATTTCGTCGCCTCTTACATGACAAAGGTAATTATAGATGATAAGCCTTTTAGGCTGGTAAGCCTGCCTATTCCCTGTAAAGCCCGAATTGAATATACTGTAAAAAAGAAAGCCCAGAGAAAAGTGGCGACACTGATCAAGGTTCTCGAAATCCCGGATGGGGCAAAGGCTGGGTGGCCCAAGCCCATCCCGCAATAGCCTGTATAATACTGCATAGGCCTTCTGAAGTTGTTTTGATTCTTCGGATAATCTATATAATGATTACATTGGAAGCAATGGATATGGTTTTTTGTGCTTTGTTAGGAGGGAAAAGATGAAGAGGGTCTTAGCGGCGCTTTGTGTCTTATTTTTCATGCTTAGCCATTTCCATGCTAGAGCTTATTTAAGATCAAAGGGAATCGGGTGGAAGTAAATAGAGGCAAAACCACTTTCGAAGAGCTGCTCAGGGTAACCTGGGCAGGTTCAGGAAACTGAGGATGTTGACCCGCCTGAGTATTTCGGACTTTGCCATAATTAGCCATCTTGAAATAGGCCTTTATCCGGGCCTGAATATCCTTTCAGGAGAAACAGGTGCAGGCAAATCCATTATCATAAATGCGGTTAACTTGCTGCTGGGAGCACGAGCCACCACGGATCTTATTAGGGACGGGGCACAGGAGGCTCGCGTAGAGGGGCTTTTCCAAGTTCCCCCTACTTCGGAGCTATCACAAGTACTGAAAGGCATGGATATTCCCTTCGAAGGAGAACTGCTCGTAAAGCGCATCATTACCAGGACAGGGAAAAATAGGGTCACCATCAACGGATCCATGGCTACAGTTGGCGTGCTGATGAGTATTGGGCCCCAACTCCTTAGTATATCTGGCCAACATGCAAACCAGGCACTGCTCAAACCAGATAACCACCTGTTTTTGCTGGATGAGTTTGGAGATTTGGCGGGAGAAAGGGAGTCTCTAAGCCAAGAAGTTCGCCAATTTCGGTCTCTTACCAGCGAGATAGCCCTTTTGAAAGAGGAAATATCCAGGGCCCAGCAAAAACAGGAGCTGGCAAGGCTGCAGGCAGATGAGATTGCTAGGGCTGGCATCAGGGCCGGCGAAGACGAGGAGCTTGAACGAGAAAGACGACGGCTCAAGTTCGCCGAGGAATTGTTCAGGATCGCACAATCAAGCTACGCCACTCTCTATGACGAGGAGGATGCCGTCTTGCCGAGGATTTCTCGGTGTCTGAAGGACCTGGAAAAAGCTTCACGGCTGGATGACTCGCTGGGCATGGCCACAGAGGCTTTGAAGGCGGCAATCGCCGAAGTGGAGGAAGCTAGCTACACGTTGCGGGAGTATCTGGATGGCATAGAGCAGGATCCCAAGCGACTGGAACAGATTGAGGACAGGATATTCCTCCTAAACCAGCTCAAGCGAAAATATGGGCCAACGTTAGAAGATGTGCTGGCTTACAGGGAGAGCATCTCTGAGAGCGTGGATGAGGTGGATAAGAAAAAAGCGCTTTTGGCCGAGAAACAAGAAGCAATGGCCCAGGTGAAGGAAAGGATGATATCCAAGGCAGAAGCGCTGTCCCAAAGGCGGATGGAGGTTGCAAAAAATTTGGAGCGGGCAGTAGAAAAGGAACTGGGTCAACTCCAAATGAAGGGCACTGTTTTTAGAGTTAGTTTCCAAGGCCCATCTGATGACGAGATTTCCGATCCTGATTCTTTGGCCCTCCTTATCGGGGAAGAGGGATTCGATCAAATCGAGTTCATGATATCTCCTAATGTGGGCGAGTCCCTGAGGCCTCTTGCAAAAATAGCCTCAGGCGGAGAGCTCTCCAGAATTGTTCTGGCCCTTAAGTCAATCCTGGCGCGAAAGGCCTCTGTGGAAACCGTTATTTTTGATGAAGTGGATTCTGGCATAAGTGGTGCAACGGCGGAGGTGGTTGGAGAAAAGCTTTTGGAACTATCGAGAAGGCATCAGATTGTTTGTATCACCCATTTGCCGCAAATAGCATGCAAGGGGGAGGTGCATTTTTTGGTAAAGAAGCAAGTGGAAGATGGCAGGACCATGACTACAATTACTGGACTGGACAAAAAGGAAAGGGTTATGGAGATTGCCCGTCTGCTGGGAGGCAAAAAGATAACCGAGAAGGCCATTTCCCGGGCAGAAGAAATGCTCACCTAATCAATGCTAATTATCTTTTGGCCTGGCTCAAAACCTTTTCCTTCAATGGGTTCTGCGACTGAAGTATTCTTATCCACCTGGGTCACGCGAATACTGCCCACTTTTTGCCAAGACACGAGGAATTGCCTGCCATCTTTTGCCCTTACTACCTCACTTCCCCCATACACATCAAATCTATAGCCAGGTTCCACGCCTACATCAGCCCCGGCATTAATTCGGATCTGATGATCCACGGCCAAAATTTTTCCTTCCCACCGTTCCGATTCAAGGGCCTCCTTCAGGGGCTCTATGGATTTTTTCAATAATTTCGGTAGCACTTCTTGTTTTAGTTCTTCGAGAATCCAACTCTTTTCAGTAAACTCTTCCTCACCGAGATCGATGCTTGTTCCGCCACTTTCCATATTGCTCAATATTACTGTTCCGTTCTGGGGATCTACAAGATTGAATACCAGTGCCAATGAATAGTGGGAAACAGCTTTACGGAAAGGCCATATTCCCCTCAGCCTCTCTTCTTTCTCAATAGGGCTGATTATTCCTGTAAGCACCGCATTTATACCCATTTCTCTTGCCTTGGACAAGAGAGATTCGTCCGGCCTTATTCCGTATGAAAGCCCTGCCTGAGACTGTTGCGTGTAAGTTGCATCGTGGCTCTCGATAATGATCACCCTGGCCTTGATGCTCAGGGCCCTGATGAGGTCTTGGTAAAGGCTATCCGTTACTTGTTGTCCAAGACCTGCCTGATCCACAAGCGGGGTTACCATGAGCCGTTTTTTGAGGGCGGTCTTGTGCCCTCCAAACGGGTGGGCGACGAAAGAGGTAAGCCCGCACCCATATAAAAGCCATGCAGAAAGTAAAAGAAATACGGTAAAGCGGATCCTTGGTGTTTTCATTAATGTGTCTCGCCCACGGTGATTTTGATTCATTGTCCAATGGAAATGGTGTCTGATAACATTTTACCTGTCAAATAACAAGAAGGGAGTTTAAAACTTAATTTCAAAATCTTGGAATTTCCCTTTCCATTGCTCCTGGAATTGTTGGACATTGGTCACCCTCGCATGGGGTGGGCCATGGTGACACCACTCCACCAGTTTTTGTACTTGCTCCTGTGGACCTTCTGCCACCGCCTCAACATTTCCGTCTGGTAGATTTCTGACCCATCCAGTAACACCAAGGGACTTGGCCATCCTCCTGGTGGAGTCCCTAAACCAGACTCCTTGAACCCTTCCTTCGATAATGAGCCTCACTCGGATGTTACTCATGGTTACCTCCCTGTATCAGCTTCAAGAATTCTTCTTCAGTCAAGATGGAGACCCCTTTTTCTCTTGCCTTTGCCAGCTTGGACCCCGGAGATTCTCCAACCACCAAATAGTCAGTGCCAGAACTAACCGAAGAGGACACCTTGCCCCCTAGTTTTTCAATGATTTCCTTTGCCTCAGAACGAGTCATGCTGGCCAAGCTCCCCGTTAGCACAAAGGTCTTGCCAGCGATAGGTGATTCGGCCATCCTGGCAGGGGCTTGCAGCTCAATCCCCGATTCCAGCAATCGTTTCAGCTGGCGTCGGTTTTCCTCGTCTTGAAAATATGAGACTATGCTTTGTGCGATCTCAGGTCCTATCTCATCAATGGCCAGAAGCTCCTCCTCTGAGGCATTTTGAAGCTCATTGATGCTTCCAAAGTGGTTTGCGAGCACACTAGCTATATGCTCGCCAACGTGCCTTATCCCAAGGCCATAGATAAACTTGGCCAGCGTGGTCTTCTTGCTATCTTCGATTGCCTGGATCAGATTAGTTGCTGCCTTGTCTGCCACCTTGTCCAGTTTCAAGAAATCTTCCTTTGTGAGTTCATAAAGATCTGCCGGCTCTTCAACGAGCCCTTTTTCTATCAGTTGCGTAATCAGTTTGTCGCCCAACCCCTCAATATTCATTGCCCCCTTGGATACAAAATGCTTTAAGGCCTCTTTCACCTGGGCCGGGCAGTTGGGATTGGGGCACCGGGAAGCCACCTCCCCTGGCTTGCGCACCACCTTGGCACCGCAAACCGGGCAGTTCTTTGGCATTACAAATTGCTTTTCCTTGCCCGTGCGCTTGGACACGATGGGCATGACCACCTCGGGTATCACGTCTCCGGCCCGTTGAACAAGGACTATATCTCCTTCCCTGATATCCTTTTTCTGGATTTCATCCTCGTTGTGAAGGGTGGCCCTTTTAACCACCACCCCGCCAACTTCCACTGGCTCTAGATGCGCCACAGGGGTTAGAACGCCGGTTCGGCCCACCTGAACATCTATTCGCAATAGTCGGGTGGTTTCCTGGGTTGGCTTAAATTTGTATGCCATTGCCCACCGTGGACTGCGGGCCTTTTCCCCCAGTCTTCGTTGAAGCTCCATGCTGTTAACCTTTATGACCGCCCCATCTATTTCGTAAGGAAATGTTTCACGCATTTCCTCCAGTTGTCCACAATAATTGACTGCTTCATCGATTGTTTTGCAGAGCCTTATATATTGCCTGTTTACTCTAAGACCCCACTTTTGAAGTGTTAGCATCATCTCCATCTGAGTTTCGAAGTTTGCGCCCCTTACCTCTCCCACGCCATAGCAAAACATATTGAGCGGGCGTTTGGCAGTGACCTTGGGATCAAGCTGGCGTACGGAACCCGCAGCAGCATTACGCGGATTTGCAAAGGGTGGGAGGTCTTTCTTGATGCGCTCACGGTTTAGCTCCTGGAATGCCTCTATCTCCATATATACCTCTCCCCGCACCTCCAGCAGCTCTGGCACGGGGGGGCCTTCTTTTGGCTCCATAAGAGTCAAAGGCACAGCCAAAATGGTCTTTATATTGAGGGTAACATCTTCGCCCACGTAACCATCTCCTCTCGTCGAAGCCACAGCCAGCCGGCCATTTTCATAGACAAGTTCTACGGCCAGGCCGTCTATCTTGGGTTCGGCCGTATATTCTATTGCACTGCGGAGATTGAGATATCTTTTTAGCCTCGCATCGAAATCAACGAGTTCCTGGCGGCCAAAGGCATTTTCCAGGCTCAGCATGGGTTGGCGGTGGGTCACCTGGGCAAAGGCCTCCTGGGGCTTGGCTCCAACCCGTTGTGTGGGCGAGTCAGGGGTGATTAGTTCAGGGTGAGCCTGTTCAAGCTCCACAAGTTGCCGAAACAGGCGATCGTACTTTGCATCAGATATCTCAGGGGCATCAAGCACATAATAGCGATAGTTATGATACCGGATCTTCTCCCGAAGCTCCTCAATTTGTCTCCTGATCTCTTCCATTTCCCTTCCCTTGTAATACCTTGATTTCAAATGAATGTATCAGTCCAAAGCACCCCGTCAGCATCATGTCCCCGAAGGGGGCGGCCATATGCCCACCTGGAATGTTGTATAGGGACCTGTTGGGCCCGGTTATTCCGATGTAGTCAAAATCACTAAGTTTTGCGGCCTCTGGATGCACAAAGCACCCGTGGCCCATGTCCTCAAAGATTTCCTCGTTTGTAAGGCTGCCTTTTCTAAATCTATTAAGGTGGTCTATTAGCTTGGCAGGGGTCATCAATGAAGTATGGTGCTCGTAGATACCGAGGGTTCTCGTGCCCTTAACAAGTGCTGCCAGCACGTGCTCATTTCCAATGTTGAGAATAACAATACCTTGTTCCATTCTTTTTTGGATCCAGGGATCCAGGCAAGCGCCAATGATGGCCGCCGCTCCTGTGTCCATAATCCATGCATTTGGTGCAGATTCCTTTACCGCCCTCATCCTGGTCATGTTTTCGGGTGGTGAAGAAAAAAGCAAGTGATGCAGTCCGTCTCCTTGCTCCAGTGCCCTTTTCCACATCTGGAAGCGCCTGATGCGATTGCTTGCATTTGGCGAGTACCCGTGGTCCTGAACAGCGATAAGGATAGTCTCCGGCAGGGGAACCTCGAAGCGCTCTAAGATATCCCTTATTGAGTCGAGCTGGACGTCCCTCATTTCTAGCTCCACTAGGGGCTCTACATCCGGCATTGATGGAACTATCTCAATGCCCATTCTGACGACTTTTTCAGGATTGTCGTTGAACGTGAGGGCTGCCTTTTCCAGGGCAAATACCCTGAGTCCTGCCTTTATGTGTGCCCGTGCTGCTGCCCCGCATGGCCCTCCGCCCATTGTATTTCCTTTCAGGAATATATGTTGCCTGTGCTCCGTGGCCCGACGAATGAGCTTCGCCAATAGTGTTGTGGGGGAGGGAAGTATCATCTTGGGACAATTTTCCACTGCCACGCCTTGGCGCCACACAAGTATGTCCTGTGTTCCACTTCCTATATCTATTGCCAGGATTCCGTTTTCAAGGTTTGCTGCCATTTTGTTTGTCTCGATACTTATAGATATTTTGGTCCACAAGTATTCCTTGTTCTATCTCTTAACCTCTTGGCCTCTTGAGAAATTCATTGCTACATCAAGAAGCACCTCAGAGGCAAGCCTTGTCTGCTCCTTGAGCCTGGGATCCTTAAATCCCGGCCTCCAAACATAGTCGAAAAGCTCATCTGATACAACCAACAGGGCCGCAAAATTTATTGATCTATAGATGGCGACAGTTGCCAGGGCTGACAGCTCCATATCCACTGCAAGGGCGCCAACACTTTGGAATTTCGCGGCTTTTGCCTTGGTTTCACGGTAAGGCGCATCGGTAGTCCACACTGGCCCCCTGGCAGCCCTTGCCCCTCTTTGTTCAAGGGCAAGTTGCAAGGCTTGAGATAGCCGTTCGTCTGTAGTGGGTGGATCATATCCAATGGGATAGTGCCTTGAAGTACCCTCGTCGGGGAACGCAGAAGTAGGCAACACAAGGTCACCTACCCTCGCACTCGGGCTAAGGGACCCACACCATCCCAGCATCCATACCCTTTTTGCCCCCAGTGCAATTAGTTTCTCCAGGGCCATAACGGCCTGGGGGGCACCAAGAAATGGCCCGCAAAGGCTTAAGGGCTCTAACCCGTCTTGTTTTACAAGATACATCCGGCTTATTGCAGCATCATTCAAGGAGACCTCTCGGGCATTGGTAACGTTGACCAAGTATCTCAACTCAGAGGGCAGGAGTATCATGAGAGAATCGGGTCCGATAGGCGGATCCGTCCTATTTTTCTTGGGAATGATAATGGATTGGTCCTCTTGCATTGGTTATATCCTCACGAATCAGTCATATTAAAAGCAAAAGGGTTGTTTCTCAAGAACTAAGCTATTGGTGGTCGAAATATATAATTGCCTAGAATCATGAAACATATCGAAAAATATTTTACTGGAAAAGGTTAGAAAATATGATAGAATTTCAAGGAAATTCAAAAAAGCCTAGTAAGGAAAATGTTCGTTGACAAGAAGGCCGAAAAAGGAGTAAATTTAATACTTTTGATTTCTGGCAATAGCGATGTTTGAGGCACTTACTGACAAGCTAAATGCCACCTTTAAGCGGCTCACTGGAAGAGGGAAGCTTACAGATGCCAACATACAAGACGCCCTCAAGCAGGTGAGGATCGCACTGCTGGAAGCAGATGTCAACTACAAGGTGGTGAAGGGTCTCATTGAGGACATACGCACCCGGGCCATAGGCCAGGAGGTCTTAGAGAGCCTTACCCCCGGCCAGCAGTTCATAAAGATAGTCAATGACGAGCTGGTTCGTCTGATGGGCGGGGAGATGGCCCCGCTGAACCTGGTGGGGCGTACACCCCATTGTGTAATGCTGGTAGGGCTTCAAGGCTCGGGAAAAACCACTACTGCTGCGAAGCTGGCTGCCCTTATGAAGAAAAAGGGTAGGCACCCATACTTGGTGCCCGCAGATGTTTACAGGCCTGCAGCCATAGAGCAGTTAAAAAAGTTAGGTCAACAAATCTCGGTACCTGTGCACGATGCTGACTCCTCTCACAAGCCTGAGGATATCTGTATTGAGGCGAGAATGGCAGCAGGAGGCCAGGGATCGGATCTTCTTATAATTGATACTGCCGGGCGCCTTCACATTGACGAAGCCTTGATGGAGGAGCTAGTAAGAATCAAGGATAAGATGCTGCCCCAAGAGATTCTATTGGTGGCGGATGCTATGACAGGTCAGGATGCGGTCAACGTAGCAAAACGCTTCAACGAGGTGCTGGACATTTCAGGTGTAGTCCTGACCAAGATGGAAGGGGATGCTCGAGGGGGGGCAGCTCTTTCCATCAGGGCTGTGACGAATAAGCCCATTAAGTTTATTGGGGTTGGGGAAAAGATAGATGCCCTTGAGCCCTTTTTCCCCGAGCGCATGGCCTCGCGCATACTCGGAATGGGCGATGTGTTGACACTCATTGAGAAGGCCCAAGAAGAGTTTGACCAAAAGGAGGCAGAAAAACTTGAGAAAAAGCTCAGGAAGGCTGAATTTGATTTTGAAGACTTCCTTGGGCAATTGCGTCAGATCAAGAAACTTGGTTCCCTGGAGCAAATACTTGGCATGCTACCAGGTATGGGGCAGATGAAGAAGTTGAAACAGATGAAGCCCGACGAGAAGGAGCTGAAAAAGGTAGAGGCCATTATAAACTCCATGACAAGAGAGGAAAGGCGCAATTACAAAATTATAAACGGAAGCCGGAGGCGGAGGATCGCTAGGGGAAGTGGGACCTCTGTGCAGGATGTGAACCGCCTGATAAAGAATTTTGCACAAATGAAAAAAATGATGGAGCGCTTCAGCAAGAAGGGGCCAAGATCATTGCCATCTTTTTTTTCATAGCCCAATGAACGATAGTGAACTTGCATAATGATTATGTGACCATTTAGCTAACAAATGAAGAAGGGGGTGATAACGCTTTATGGCTGTTAGAATCAGATTGGCGCGGATGGGCGCCAAAAAGAAACCATTTTACAGGCTGGTTGCGGCCGATTCTGAGTCGCCACGCGACGGTAGATTTCTCGAGGTCCTCGGCTATTACGATCCGATGAAAGACCCTGCTGAGGTAAAGATCCATGATGATAAGGTAAATTATTGGCTGAGCAAGGGAGCAGGAGTTACAGACTCGGCAAGAGCGCTTCTGAAAAAGGAGGGATTGCTTTAGGCAGGCCCGGCCGCAGCCGATTACGCGAACGGCTGTAACCGCAGGAATCCAAACTTTAGACGTCCAAAGGTGGAAGGCCTGAATTCCTTCGTTGGTACGACTGGCAACGGTGTGGTGGTGACCCCAAACACGGAGGTGAGTGGAGATGAAGGACTTAATTGCATACATTGCTAAAGCGCTCGTGGACAAGCCGGAGGAAGTTGAGGTTAAAGAGATAGAGGGTGAGCAAACTTCCGTGATTGAACTGAAGGTGGCCAAGGAAGACCTCGGGAAGGTGATCGGCAAGCAAGGCCGCACCGCTCGCGCGATGAGAACCATTCTCAGCGCGGCCTCCACAAAAATTAATAAACGGTCTGTGCTGGAGATTATTGAATAGCGTTGAGGCGATTCTCATCGGCCGACTTGGTCATCATCGGAAAGGTGCGGCGGCCTCACGGCTTGAAGGGCTTGCTTGTGGTCGAGTCCTACGCCGAATCCTGGAAATCATTCGTGAAGGCAGGGAGTGTGTTTTTGACTGATACCTCCGGTAGCCTTAAAGAATACCGGGTAAGCTCCGCCAAACCTTACAAACGAGCCGTATTGCTCAAACTGGATGGTATAGAGTCCATTAATGAGGCCGAGGCCTTCAAGGATTCCAATATAATGGCTAATAAGAGGTGTTTTAAAAAGGCCAGTGATGAGGAATTCTTCTGGTTTGAACTCTTGGGCCTCAAAGTGTACTGCGAAGATGGTTCGTATGTAGGCCGCCTGAGCCAAATAATCCCAACTCCTGCCAATGACGTGTATGTAGTGAGGGAAAAAAAGCAGGAGTATTTAATTCCTGCTACATGGGAGGTGGTCCGTGAAGTGGACCTAGAGCGCGGCACGATGATCATCTCACCTTTGGATGGTATGTTGGAAATAGATGAAAATTGAGGTCCTGACCATTTTTCCCGATATTTTTGCCTCAGGTTATATTAAGAGCGGTATTCTGGGAAAGGCGATAGAGAAGGGTATTATTAAGATTGATACAGTCAATATCCGGGACTTTACTGAGGATCCGCATCGCAGCACAGATGATAGGCCGTATGGGGGAGGGGAGGGCATGGTTATGAAGCCTGAGCCAATAGTAAGGGCCATCGAATCACTGGGTGCGACCGAGTCAAAGACCATCAGGATTCTCTTGAGCCCTCAAGGCGAGAGGTTTGATCAAGAACTGGCGTGGGAGTTGGCTGCGTACGATCGCCTGGTGCTTATTTGCGGCCGATACGAAGGGGTGGATGACAGGGTGAGGGAACTCTGTGCTGACCGAGAGATCTCCATTGGTGACTATGTGCTGTCGGGAGGAGAGCTGGCGGCCCTGGTGGTGATCGATGCAGTGGCGCGGCTGTTGCCCGGAGTTGTGGGTAATTATGGGTCTGTTAAGCAAGATTCTTTCAAGGATGGACTTCTGGAACATCCTCAATACACGAGGCCGAGGGTATTCAGAGGGAAGGCCGTGCCAGAGGTATTATTATCAGGTGATCACGAAGGAATCAGATTGTGGCGAAGAATAGAGTCCCTGAAGCGGACTGCGGTGCGGAGGCCCGATCTATTAGAAAAGGCGCGGTTGTCGGAGGAAGATCTGGAGATTTTGAGACAGCTTTCCCAGGAAATGAACCCTGGTGGCAACAAATAAGGCGTTTATGCGTTTGTATCTGGGGCTGGTTCATTTTCCTGTCTACAACAAGAATGGTGATACAATAGCGTCGGCGGTCACGACCCTTGATATTCACGATATAAGTAGGGTTGCCCGAACATATGGTTCGAGGGGTTTTTTTGTGGTGACCCCTCTTGAAGACCAGAAAAGGCTGGTGGAGAAGATTAAGGGCCATTGGACCGGGGGCTATGGGGCTTGCTATAATCCTCACCGCAAGGAGGCCTTGGAGCTAGTCCAGGTAGTGGACAGCCTTGAGCAAGTTAGAGACGAAATCAGGAAAAGAGAAGATGAAGCCCCAATCTTTATAGCAACAGATGCCTCCAAGGAGAGTGGGAGGATCATCGGGTATGACAAGGCCCGGGAGATTCTAAAGCAAGACAGGCCCGTATACTTATATTTTGGCACGGCCTGGGGGCTCCATAAATCCATATTAGAGGAAGCTGATTATGTGTTGGAACCGATTTACGGACCTACTAAATATAACCACCTTTCGGTAAGGGCTGCAGCCTCAATAATAGTCGATCGACTGGTGGCCAAATAATTTCTTGGCAGGAGGAATGGCGAGATGGAAGTTATGGATATCTTGGAAAAAGAGCAGATGCGTACAGATATTCCGAGCTTTAGAGAAGGAGACACGGTAAGAGTACACGCCCGGATTCGGGAAGGAGAGAAGGAGAGAATCCAAGTCTTTGAGGGTGTTGTTATTAGAAAGCGTAATGGCAAAACCGGTGCCACCTTTACTGTGCGCAAGGTCAGTTACGGTATCGGGGTTGAGAGGATTTTTCCACTTCATTCTCCCCTTATTGATAAGATCGAAGTTGTAACCAGGGGCAAGGTCAGGCGTAGCCGGCTTTACTATTTGCGAGGACTACGGGGTAAGGCCGCCAGAATCAAGGAAAGGCGTGTTTAATCTGAGGACATGACTGAGGGATTTCTTGCCTCATAAAAAGAAGCTAGCTTTGTTTCCCCAATTCAAGGGGTCAAGTGATCCCGAGCCATTTTACTTTGAAAAAATGGCGGCAAAATGGGGGTATAGAAACATTGCCGGAATAGATGAGGCAGGCAGGGGGCCTCTTGCAGGCCCGGTGGTGGCAGCAGCAGTGGTGTTGCCAGAGGGAGTGAACCTCGAGGGAATAACTGACTCCAAGAAAATGACAGAGGTCGCCAGAAACAGGGCCTTTAACCATCTGGTGAAAAGCGGTGTATGGATGGGAATAGGGGTGGCTTCCCATGAGGAAATTGATCAGGTCAATATACTTAATGCCACGTTACAGGCCATGAAGAGGGCAGTAGCAAGCCTGCCTGTTGAAGCCGGTTTCTTGCTGGTGGACGGAATTAATCCTGTCCCTCTTAATATTCCGCAGAAATGCATAAAAAAGGGTGATCGCCTTTGTCAGAGCATTTCGGCTGCATCGGTGATAGCAAAGGTGTACAGAGACAGGATAATGTATTCCTATCATGAAAGATATCCAGTATACGGTTTTGATAAAAACAAAGGATACGGGACCAGGGAGCATATGGGGGCTATTAGACGCCTAGGGCCGTGTCCAGTACATAGGTTGACATTCAAAGGAGTCTGCTAGGTGTCCAAGGAACACCTGGAACTTGGGAAAAGGGGCGAGGCCCTCGCCGTTAAGACCCTCAAAAAAATGGGCTACAGGGCATTGGTGAGCAATTATCGCTGTGCCCTTGGTGAGATAGATCTTGTCGCCCGTGACGGAGATACCTTGGTATTTGTGGAAATCAAAACGAGAAGGCATAGATCCTTGGGTTACGCCAAAGAGGCTGTCCACCCTAGG
Source organism: Desulfobacteraceae bacterium (assembly GCA_011042035.1). Taxonomy (GTDB): domain Bacteria; phylum Desulfobacterota; class DSM-4660; order Desulfatiglandales; family Desulfatiglandaceae; genus B111-G9. Next base: position 2,513 of record DQZA01000083.1, on the reverse strand, counting down.
AAGCAGAGGCAGCTTTCAAAGGCCGCCCTCACTTATATGAAGCAAAACCGCTGCGAGAACATGAGGGCGCGATTCGATGTCGTTGCAGTAAACTTCACATCTCAGGGTCCTGACATAGAAGTGATAAGAAACGCCTTTGAACTTGCTTATTGAGCAGAATTTTTTTGATTCCCTCTCTCAGGGTTTTTCTAAGATTGGACTACGAGCCGCTAAATGATGAAAGAGCCCTCACGTGCTGAAGGCACCTTGTTTGTGGTGGCAACTCCCATTGGTAATTTGAAGGATATTACAGTGCGGGCGTTGGAGGTGCTGAAGAAAGTTGATGTCATTGCTGCTGAGGGAGTCAATCGAACGAGGGCATTGTGCCAACACTATGGAATAAGGAGCAAAATTCGGAGTTTTAACCAGCATAATCAGAAAAAGGTATCCCCTGAGTTTATTTCACTGCTGAGATCGGGCAGAAGCATTGCATTGGTTACTAATGCTGGGACGCCATGCATTTCTGATCCTGGTACCTATTTTGTAAGCCTTGCTCTTCAAGCAGGGATTACTGTAACCCCCATACCGGGGCCCAGTGCTGTGACGGCTGCGCTTTCTGCCTCTGGTATCAGGGCCGATAAATTCGTATTCTTGGGTTTTTTGCCAGCAAAACAGGGCCAGAGAAGCAAGGAATTGAGACGATGGAAAGGGGAGAGATTGCCCCTGGTGATCTATGAGGCACCTCACAGGATCAAGGACACGCTTAGGGATATGCTGGATATTATGGGCGATGTTTATATCACGGTGCTGAGGGAGCTCACCAAAGTGCACGAAGAGATCAGGCGTGAAAGGGTTAGTGAGACGCTGGAGTTACTAAAGGACTCAGAGGTAAAAGGGGAAATCGTTCTTGTAGTGGAGGCGGCGGAAAAGGTTAATGAATCTATAAATGAAGATATAAAGACTTACATTGGCCGTTTGGTTTCAGGACAAGAATTACCCATAAAGCAGATTGCAGCTAAGGTTTCGGCTGAGAGGGGTATACCATATAGAAAAACTTACAAGGCATGTCTTGAGATTCTACGTAGGCAGGAGCAAGATGGGGATGATGCAAAGGACGTCCACTAAGAGAAGGGAGGCAAAAGGTTTGCCCAACGGGTAATGGCCGGAAAATATGGAAGGAAGCAAGACCTTGAAGGTGACCAACAATCTTGGCCTTCACGCAAGGGCCGCAGCCAAGATAGTAGAATTGGTTAAGAGACACAAGGCCCAACTCTTTTTGAGAAAAGATGATCAAGAAGTGGACGGGTCCAGTATTCTCTCTATTTTGACATTGGCCTGCCCCAAAGGGACCGAGGTGGAGGCCAGGGCCATAGGAGAAGACTCAGAAAAGTTGTTGAAGGAACTTGAGCTACTTTTTGAAGGGAAATTTGGAGAAGGGCAATGACAGCCCATGAATCTAAGGAGAAAAAGATACTGCAAGGAATAGCAGTATCGCCTGGCATAGTAATCGGCAAGGCCCACCTTGTGGACCGTAGCCGAATGAAGATCTTTTATCATTATCTGGTGGATGAAAAGCAGGTTGAAAAGGAACTGGCTCGTTTTCGAGAGGCCTTGAAAAAGACGGAAGAGCAGTTGGTAGGCCTGAAGAATCGTATGCCAGATCATATCAAACAACATGCTTTTATCATAGATAGCCATCTGATGATTTTGAACGACGGAATGCTGACCGAGGCCACTGAGGAAAACATAGTAAGGGAAAAGATCAATGCAGAGTGGGCCTTGAGCAAATCCGTTAACAAGATCAGGAGGATATTCGGCGAGATTGATGACGAATATATCCGCAATCGGCTTTTTGACGTGGAAAACGTCACAGAGAGGATCTTGCGGAACTTGGCGGGTGAAGAACAAGAGAGCCTTGCAGAGATAACAAACAGGGTTATCATTGTAGCCCATGAACTCACCCCTTGTGATACCACCGAGATGAATGTGGGCAAGGTCATGGGGTTTATTACCGATGTTGGGGGCCGTACATCCCACACGGCAATAATGGCCCAGGCCTTGGAAATACCAGCAGTGGTTGCATTGGAGATCGCCACCAGGGAAATTGAAGATGGGGACCTACTCATTGTAGATGGGACCTCAGGGGAGGTAGTGATAAATCCTGATGATTCAGATATCATCTATTATCAGGAAAAGCACCTGCGCCACGAGAGATACAAGAAAAGCATTGCCAAGACTAGCCATCTGCCAGCAGAGACCTTGGACGGCCACAGGGTTGCGGTAAGGGCCAATATAGAGTTTTTGGAAGAAGTGGCAGCGGTAAAGGACCATGGCGGCGAAGGTATAGGACTGTATAGGACGGAGTTTCTTTACCTCAGAAGCGGGGGGCTCCCCAGCGAAGAGGAGCTTTTTGAGGACTACAAAGAAGTAGCGGAGATAATGTCCCCTGATCCGGTTACCATCAGAACCCTTGATATTGGGGGAGACAAGTTTGCATCCGATCTTTCCATTACAAAAGAGATGAACCCTGCGCT
>DQZA01000248.1 GCA_011042035.1 Desulfobacteraceae bacterium | reverse complement strand
TGGTGCCGTGCCGCCGTAATAGAGACATCTGAGGAACATGCCAAAGTTGAAAATCAGATCGCAGAATATGAAAGAGAAGGGATGTGGAGCCATGCCGCTGAACTCGCGGATAAACATTCCGAAAAAATCAAAGACAAAGATCTTAAGTTGCGGGCCTTAGAGGACTATGAGAAGGCCGGATACGATGCCAAATCATTGGAAAGCCATGCAGGTTCAGAAGATTGGAGTGAGAACTAAGGACCCTTTGCAGGGCCATGTTATCTTTGCACTAGGTATTTTTGCCCATTGCAAGATTTTTGTCCACAACTTATATTTCTAAGGAGGGCGGTTTCATGGAACTCAACAGAAAAGGATGCTCGCTCGGTACGATTGTGACTCTTATTGGCATGCTGGCTCTGATATGGGCCTGTTTTTCCTTGCCTTCCCTGGCATCTGAGAAGAAAAACCTTCCTGAGAGACTGGTCAGGGTATATCCCGAGTATACTGGCGTAGTGATTGATGAAGGGGAAGGCGTTAGTATTGACCTGTTTGTAAAAAACGGGGGAAAGAAAGATGAAACTGTTGACCTCAAGGTAATTGAAGTGCCCAAAGGGTGGAAGGCATGGATTAAGACTTATAGTTACGGCGTCACTGGTGTGCATGTGGGTAGCGATGAGTCCAGAAGCCTTACCTTCAGGGCCGAGCCAGGCAAGAATGTGGGCCCGGGTAAATATGTCTTTAAGGTTGTGGGAGAAACGACAGACCACAAGTTTAAAAGCACTCACGTCATAACCATAAATGTAAAGGCAAAAGAAAAAGGGAAAAAATCAAAAGGGGTTAATATCACTGCTTCATACCCTGTGCTGCGTGGACCCACTGACGCCAAGTTCGAATTTTCTATAGAAGTGGAAAACAAATTGGACAAGGACGCTGTGTTCAGTCTCACCGCCAAGGCCCCTGAAAACTGGGACGTGAACTTTAAACCTGCCTATGAGGACAAATTCATTTCCAGTGTAAGACTAAAGGCAGACCAAAGCCAGAGTGTGGCAGTGGAGGTAAAACCTTTTCCACTGGCGGAACCTGGCAAATACCCAATAGCTGTAAAGGTATCATCGCCCGAAGCAGAGGGCGAAGTCAAGCTAAGTATAATTCTTACTGGGACATATAAGATGGAGGTGGGCACCTCTGATGGCCTGCTCTCCCTTAACGCACAAAAAGGAAAGCCCTCCAGCATATCTGTCTATGTAAAGAACACTGGTTCAGCACCTTTGAACAATATCCATTTCCTTTCCTTTAAACCAGAGAACTGGAAGGTTGCGTTCAAACCAGAAAAAATTGAGACCCTCGCCCCCGACGCATTGAAGCAGATAGAGGTGACGGTGAAACCGTCTGATCAGGCCCTGGTGGGAGACTATTCTGTAAGCCTTAACATTGACGCAGGTAAAGTAAGGAAGAACCTCGAATTGAGGGTTACGGTAAAGGCCTCGACTGCATGGGGTTGGATTGGCATTGGTATTATTGTATTCGTCTTGCTTGGACTGGTAATACTATTCGTTAAATTGGGAAGGCGATAAAATGGTTACAGATGACAGTGTCGTTGTCCAGACCAAGGACCTTACCAAGCAGTATGGGAACCAGGTCGCTGTAAATCATTTGAGCTTTACTCTTCGGGAGGGAGAGATATTCGGATTCTTGGGCCCTAATGGCGCGGGGAAGACAACCACCCTTCTGATGCTCATGGGCCTTACTAGACCCTCTAGCGGAGAGGCTGTAGTGTGCGGCCTAGACCCAGTAAGAAGGGCCAAGGATGTAAAGAGGATTATAGGTTACATGCCCGAGAACGTAGGCTTTTACCCTGAACTGGATGCAGTACAAAGCCTTGAGTACATTGCAGCGCTCAACGGAATACCTGAATCAGAGGCTCGCAATAAAATCGATGAGTTCCTCGAGCTCGTAGGACTCAAGGATGAGGCATACAAAAAGGTGGCCAATTTTTCCCGAGGCATGAAGCAGAGACTGGGTATTGCCGAAGTGCTGATAAAGGACCCTAAGGTTTTGTTCCTAGACGAGCCGACGCTCGGGCTGGATCCTGAGGCAGCCCTTAATCTCATAGACCTCATCGTACGGCTCAAGGAGGAGCATAACATGACTGTGCTCCTGTCCTCCCACCACCTGCACCAGGTCCAGAGGATGTCAGACCGCGTGGGTATAATGATAAACGGAACCATGGTAGCACAGGGCACACTTGATCAGTTGTCAAAGGAAAAATTCGGCTTGGGTGATAAGACATACTCCCTTGAAGAAATATACTTAAAATACTTCCGGGAGGGCTAAACATGCAAGGGCTATATGCCGTTTTCCGAAAAGAACTGGCAGACCATTTTAGTAGTTACCGCTTTGTGATCCTTTTTGCTCTTATTGCCATGGTTAGCTTTATAACTAGCTATGTGGCGGGCCTACACCTCAAGGAAGGTTTGGAGGGTGTTGCTAAACCCAAATTCGTATTCTTAATGCTTTTCAACACCCCCGGAGCATTGTTTTCCATGGTACAATTCGGGGCCTTCTTTGGGCCGCTCATAGGTATAGTCCTTGGATTTGACGCTATCAATAAGGAACGGGCCCAGGGAACATTGATTAAGATCACATCCCAACCAATATATAGAGATGCTGTAATTAACGGTAAGTTCCTTGCCGGAGTGGTTACCATTTCTATAATGCTTCTCTCTATTGTTTTAGTGATCTCTGGCTTCGGGCTCACCTTGGTGGGTGTTGTTCCTGGTGTGGAGGAGATATGGCGTCTTTTTATCTATCTCATAATAAGCATATTTTACATTTCATTTTGGCTGGGACTTTCAATTCTCTTTTCCATCCTGTTCAAAAGCATTGCAACTTCTGCCCTAGCGTCAGTGGCACTGTGGATTTTTCTATCTTTCTTTGTTACCCTCGGAGCAACGGTGGTGGCAAACGCAGTGGCCCCCCTGAATGCTAAAGAGGGTACCAGCCCTGAAATCCTCCTAAAAAACACCACGGTTAAGGAGAGAATCTCCCTCTTTTCTCCAATGGTTCTTTACACAGATGCGTCCACCATCATAATCAATCCCATGAGGAAAACCACTCAATCGTTGATCCTCATGGGCCCCATGGAGCGGATCTCTGCCTCTAGGTTTGAGAATCCATTGTCCTTTGCCCAGAGTCTTATAGTTGTCTATCCCCATGTAACAGCATTGATAGCTATAACTCTAATATGTTTTGCCATATCATATCTTGTGTTCATGTTGCAGGAAATCAGAACATAGTTAACTTTATGATATCCAAGGTTCCACGCTGAATAATGAGTTCACCAGCACAGGGACTCAAGCCAAGAGAAGCTAAATCTTTGTAAGAGGAGGTAGAGACCTATGCCATTCAAGATCGAAGAGCTCATCTCTGGCAAGGAAAATGGACAAGAAGTGAATGTTGACGGCTTCTCACTGCCTGTGTCGGCCCTCAAAAAATTAATGGATGACGGCTATGTGAACCTGCAGGTGTACAAGGACAACAAGACCTTCTCTCTGTGGGGAAAAAACTGCACTGCATGCTTCACAGAAGAAGAAATCAGGGAGAGGGCTTGATCCTTAGGATCTTTGAAAAGCGTGGGTCCAGATCCGCTGCTTCAATCCACTGGTATTCTTCCCGGAACTCTTCCCATAACAGGGAAAGTGTTTCGAGAAGTAGGGTGTGATCTTTTTTTTCTAGCCAACAGCCTAGATCAGAATAGTATTGGATAAAGGCTTCCCTCTGCCCTTTCATCTTATAGGGCGAGCGTTTTTCCCCCACCCTCAACTCGCTCAAGACCTTCTTCGCCTCGTCCATTTTAAGGGGCAAATGAGTCGGAGTATGCCCCAAAAGCTCGTGTCCCCAGTAAGTGAACAGTATGCTGTAAAATGTTATTTCTTCGTCCCTGTCCAGTGGCTCTGATAGCTTGCCACTAAGAAGTTCACTTAATAACAAATCCAGCACCTTACATCTCATCAGGATCCTATAGGCCTGCTCCACTTCCTCAATCCCCTCAAAATCACGATAGAGCTCCCCTTCCCTGTCTCCAACGTAATAGACAGGTTTCTTTTGCAGGAGACCTGACAGGATCGCACCCCACTTATCACCCCAGAAGCTTAGCGGAAGACCTGCCTCAATAAACCAGCTTTGTTTCAGCCACCTTTCCGCCTCCCATTTCACCCTAAGGGCCATTCCAAACCCTACTCTAAATACATTCAGAAGCGAGTTCTTTCTGAGGATTTCCTCAGCAAGGCCAAGCTCAGCGTTAGACAATCTTTCAAGGGCCACATTGACATATCCTGCTGCCCTGCGGCACGCTTTTACTAATACATCAAAGTCATCAATACGCAGACCTTCTGCTGAAAGTATCTGATTGCAAAGCCCCGCAAATTCCAACCTGAGTCTCTCTAGAAATTCTTCATCCTGGCAGTGGGCTGCAACCCTCACCAAAAGGGAAGTTTCCTGTGCATGATAGAAAGGCGCAAGGGGTATAATAGACTTTATCTCTTCATCATCAACACTTACTACATCCTGTCCAGGCTGCGACTTCTCACCAACTATAGCCTTTAAAGGAAGGGCAGAATAAACCGACATGGCCTCATCAAACGGAAGGAAGCCATATTCAGCAATCCTGACGTTCCTAAGTCTAAACATCTCTTCTTCCAATTCTGCTGGTAGCACACCGGAAAGGGCCACAAGGAGTGTTTGGTAACGCTCAAGATCCAGGGACGCCATTGCTTCCAATATTTTCTGAAGCGGTTCTCTGAGTTCCCGGTCCTTGCTTCTCACATAAAAGACCCCATCAAGGGTGAAAAACCCTTCGGGGAGATCTATCGGGTCATCATGGCCTATAATACGGACCTGCAGGACTTGGAAAAAATAGTAGTAGGCAAAGTGTTGACCTTCTGTATATAGCCACTTGGCCAATTCATTTGTATCTGCAAACTGCAGCCTTTTCAGCCATAATGAGGCCTGGGGTAGATCAATGCGGTCCCTCTGCCATATTTCAAGGTCCATAACGTGGTGCCACTGACGCGAGTTTCCAAGCTCGAGGATTGGAAGACAGTCATCCTCACCAATTTTCTTTATGAGCCAATAATAGTCCTGGGGAGAAAGCGATTGGATAGCTTCCCTTGCATTATCCAATTCAAGGATGGTTTTCAGCACTTGGCTACCAGTCATATGGGCCATACGTTGAAGATCCAGCTGTTCAGGAACTGACCTCCTTGGTGGCACTCTGCGGCTGCTTATATCAATTACCTTACTATTCTTATGGCCCTCTTTAGTCATCTAACCAAACCCTGCCTTATTCACTTATGGACTCTTCAAAATTGCCTATGTATTATTTCCTATTTTAATTAGGATATGATATGTATTATTCGATGTCTATAGTAATTTAGGCGTAAGGCGTAGGGCGTAAGGAGAAAGAAAAAGGGAGAAAGGATGGCAGACCTGATTGTTAAGGGTGGCATCTTTATGTATCCAATTATATTTTGCTCCATCGCGGCACTAGCTGTTTTTTTGGAGCGGCTTTGGGTTTTAAGGCGTAAGAATATAATTCCAGAGGATTTCATAAGAAAAATTGAAGATCTGCTCAGAAAACAAAAACTGTCTGAAGCAATATTTCTTTGCCAAAGCGATATGTCCTCCATTGCCAAGATTTTTCTCGCCGGACTCAGAAATACAGGAAAAGGTATGTGGCTCGTAAAAGAGGCCATAGAAGAAAGGGGTTCTCGCGAAGCAACGGTGCTTGAGAAAAATGTGGGGATATTAAACACCATTGCCAACCTGAGTCCGCTCCTCGGGTTGCTGGGGACCGTCTCCGGGATGATCAAAACATTCAACGCCATTTCAGTGCAGGGAATTGGAAACCCAGCACGCCTTGCCGGGGGTATAGCTGAGGCGCTAATCACCACTGCTGCAGGACTTTGCGTGGCCATTCCCACACTTGTGTGTTATAGGGTGGTAAAGGATAAGGCAGGGTCCTTAATATTCGAAATGGAAGAAAATTCCATTAGGCTCGTGGAATTAATAGAGAAATTCAGTGAAGGCAAGAAAGCCATATAGAGACTGTCCAAGAACCTTTTCTTACTACCACGATGACCCATTACCAGGTTTTGGACAGCCTCTACTATAGATGCGGCCGGTGATTCCCTTCAGGAGAGTCTCTTAATGAAGTTCAGCAAGGTCAAAGAGGAAGAGCCAAGGCTTGGTATAGCGCCCCTGGTGGATATTGTCTTCCTTTTGCTGATCTTTTTTATGCTAACATCACACTTCGAAATTGCCTCTGGTGTTCCTATACGGCTTCCAAAGGTTACCCAAAAGATCTTCAATACCCAGGAGATGAAGGTGACGGTTCTGCTGGATAGAACTGGCAAAATCTATTTTCATGGTAAGAAACTCACCCTGGGAGAATTAAGAAAGAAAATGGAAAAACTTGTGGAGGAAAATGGTATAGTCCATTTAATTCTTCAAGCGGACCAGGATACAAGGCATGGTCGAGTTGTAGATGTGATGGACGTAGCCAAATCAGCAGGGATCAGATCCATCATAATCGCTGCCAGGTGGAAATCCCAATAGCGATAAAAACTTGATGAGAGAATCACATTCAGACCATGATAAAGAAAAAGAAAAAAAGGCCCTTTCTTAAGGCACTTTTAGTGCTGCTTTGTCTGACTTTACCTTTCATGGCGTGGCTTGGCCTCAGTAAGAGGGGGGTAGCTAACCTATACAAAATGGACCTCGAAAGACAGAAATATGTAGATCGAATCAAAGAACTAAAAAAAGAAAATAAAGAACTTATGGAAGAAATCCGAAGATTAAAGCAGGACCCAGCTTATGTGGAAAAGGTGGCTCGGGAGGAACTAGGACTTATAAGGGAAAATGAGGTAATTTATAAGTTTAAGAGCTTACCTGAAAAAGATCGACCCCAAATTCAAGAATCCCAAAGGAGAGTAACTGATGCTAATGGACAATAGTCTACTCGAAGAGATCCTTCGCAACAATCCATCACCCACCACGCTACGTATACTCCTGAACAGCTTGATGGACAACGGTCTGTACTCACGGGTTATTCAAGAAGGCACCAAGGCGCTTGCTGCTAATCCTGATGATGTGGGCCTTATGCTGACCCTTGCTAGGGCCTATGAAAAGTTAGGATTTCTTGGACAGGCAGAAGACATGCTGACAAAGGCCTGCAACCAACTAGATAACTTTGCCCCCATGTTCAAGGATCTGGCAAAGCTTTATGCAAAGCAAAGCCGTCATGACGATGCGTTAGCCTCCATCAAAAAATATCTTGCCCATTTTCCTGATGATTCAGAGGCACTGGAGTTGGTGCACCGATGGCAGCCCATCGAAGAGGCCCCCATCATTGAAGACAAGCTTGAGGAAGCGGTAGAGGTCGTAGGCGAAGAATCAGGGCCGCCGCCTGGGCCTGAAGCACCAAGCCTGGGGGAACTCGCCACCCCTACCCTTGCAGAAATCTACTTTAATCAGGGTCAGATCGAGGATGCCATTCAGATTTACAAAAGCGTGTTGGCGAGGCACCCTGATGATTATGAGGCCCAAAGGCGTCTTCAAGAGTTGAACGCCATGATAGAGGCAAGAAAGCAACCATTACTTAGTACAGAAGAAAGTCGTCGCGGGGACGATATCGAAGCCCACAAAGAGAAAATCATAACAGTATTGACTTCGTGGCTAGGACAAATACAGGAGATGAGCAGTGCCCCCTGAGCAAGGCTCTTTGCGCTTCTTGGCAACTGGAATAGGCAGTGTACCTTACCTCGACATTGAAGTCACCTGCAGGGACATAATTCGGCATTTTCCCGAAATTCCCTTCTGGCCCCAGTTTGTGAAGAGATCTCATGTTGAGGATATGACCCTCCAATTCACCGAGGGCCTGCCCCTTGTAAAAGTTAACCCTCAAGCCAAGCAATTAACCATTTCCGGAGGAGCAAGCAGGGAAAGGGAGCTTGTAGGCTTTTATGAGCGATTTATGGCTGAGGATACTGACTCCTTCGCAGTAAGCGAAGAATATGCCCCAGGCCTTTATGCCCTGCTTAGGATTAGCACCCACCAGCCCGACGAGCACAAATTTATAAAGGGACAAATAGTGGGTCCCATCACCTTTGCTGCTTCAGTCATGGGTCCTGGGGGTAAGGCCGCGCTCTATGAGACTGAAATCTTGGAGGCTTTGGTCAACGCGATCTGTATTAAGGCCTTATGGCAGGTCAAACAACTTTCCAAGACTGGAAGAAAACCTATTCTCTTTTTTGACGAGCCGTATTTATCAGGTTTCGGCTCGGCCTTTTCTCCGATCTCCAGACAAAGCGTGGTGGAAGTTTTGGGAACAAGCATCAACTTCTTGAAACAAAGGGCAGAGGTCCTGATAGGTATACACTGCTGTGGAAACACAGACTGGGCCATGCTTCTGGGGGCAGGGCCTGATATAATTAATTTCGATGCGCACGGATACATGGATTACTTTCTGCTTTACGAAGCGGCCATAAAGAGATTCCTCGAAAAGGGTGGAAATATAGCATGGGGAATCGTGCCAACTAGCGAGTTTACCGGCCATGAAACGGTGGAGATATTGAGGGCCAGACTGGCAAGCGGGATGAAAAGAATCATTACATCTGGGATTGATAGGGAGATGCTTGAGGCCCATTCGCTGCTCACACCTGCCTGTGGGATGGGCACCATGCCCCCTGAGCACGCCACAATGGCCACCAGACTCTTAAGCGAATTGTCTAATAGCTTGAGGGAAAGGCGATTAGAATACCCTTAAATTGTTGAGATAATGGTAGACCACAATCCCGACTGTGGTTGAAAGATTAAGACTTCTTACCTTCCCCCAGATAGGCACCCTATAACATGGATACATATCCATGATACCTTCTGGCAGCCCCCTGGTTTCTGGGCCAAATAGCAAATAGGCACCTTGTTTGATCTGTGCTTGCGTATAAATACGGGACGCACGGCGGCTAAAGCATATTATTTGGGCAGATTCGTCCACCTGCTCCAAAAATCTCTTAAATGACACATGTTCCCTTACATCCACCTCTGGCCAGTAATCAAGGCCAGCGCGTTTGAGGTGTTTGTCATCTAAGCTGAACCCAAGGGGATGTATCAGGTGTAGCGGCAACTCGGCTGCAGCGCAGAGCCTTGCAATGTTTCCCGTGTTAGATGGAATCTCTGGTTGGTATTGAACCACATGGAGCACAGGGGTTTCAATTCGACGGTGTTTTATACTAGTAATGGGATCAGCCACTACCTTCCTTCCCGCCAATTATTGGCAGCTCGCATCTTACTGATGGCAGCCCTTTCAATTGCAAGACAACTCAGTTTACCCAAGCTATTGAGGAACTCCATCTCATCGTGCCTAGGAATCTTTCTTGAGGAATAATATACCCTAAGGATACTGTACGTAGTTTCATTTACCGTGAATGGGAGTCCTATCACCGACTTCAGACCTTCTTTTCTGGCAGCTTCCCTATCCTGAATCCTGGGATCCCTCTCAAAATCATTGATAATGATTGTGTCCCCTTGCAGAATCTCCGTGATGCTCTTGCCACGATCAATGGCTCCAGATTCCAAGTAGCTCTTGCTCAATCCATAGCTGCTTACCACCTTAAGGTCAAATGTACCGTGTTCGAGCACTCGAATGGTGCTGCCTTTTGCTCCGGTCAGCTCTGCAGCGAGAGACACAATAAAGTAAAGGACATCTCCTAGATCTTCGTCATCTCTATAAATAGCGTCTATCACCCTAACTAGTGCAAAAAAATAACTGTCAATAAGTCCCTGCTCCATGCTGACCCCCTAAATATTGCGCGGTAATCCTCTTGGCAGTTTCGGCTTTGCACACACTTATCCCCTATAATACTGCATGGCCTCATCAACATATCCCATGAGCCTTTTGATCCTTGTCTCTGGAGCAGGGTGCGTGGAAAGAAATTCCGGAGGCCGCTTACTGCTAGTCTTCCTCATCCTTTTCCAGAATGACAGTGCAGCTCTCGGATCATAGCCCGCCCTTGCCATGAGTACCACACCTATATGATCTGCCTCAGACTCTTGTATTCTACTATATGGTAAGAGGAAACCCACATTGGCACCTACCCCAAATGCGGCCATGAACAGTTGTCTTGTCCGTGTGGGCCTGTTGGCAAGGGCTACCGAAAGGGCCATTCCCCCAAAATTTGCCAACAGCGCCTCACTCATACGCTCATTTCCATGATGAGCAATAGCGTGAGCCACCTCGTGGCCAAGGACCACTGCGAGCCCGGCCTCATCCTTGGTATATTTCAGAATTCCAGTGTATACTGCAACCTTACCACCGGGCATACACCAGGCATTAACCACTTTGTCATTTTCTATGAGATTGAATTCCCACTGATAATGTTCTATCTCGTACCCAAGCCCTTGGTCCTCCAAAAACTCTTCGGCAGCCCTTGCAATGCGCCTGCCAACCTGCCTTACCATTTCCACTTTTTCCTTATCTTTGGAAAGCGTGGATTTCTTCAAGACCTCATTGTATTGTTGAAAGCTTAATGACAGCACCTCATGCTCTGGTACCAAACGCAAACTTTTTCGTCCGGTCAAAGGCACTTCCGCACAAGAGGCAAAAAAAGCCATGACCAAAGCAGTCACCAGGATCAGCCATAAACGTAGCCTTGTGTTGCCAAGCAAGATCATGTGATCCCTCACAAATCGGGAGGTTGACGGTTTCGAAAAGCTCCAACCTTTTATTCTTTTCCCTCTAGCCGTGTTCCCCAATCCCGAGGGAGGTCATCGGCATAGGGTATCTTTGACTACTTACAACGACTGTGGCAGCCCCTTTTCCGTGTCCCTGAATTACCCGCCGCGCCTCTTGAAAGGCAAGTTCCTTGGTATTGTTAGTTTCACTGAGATGCGCAAGGACCAAAACGGATAGATCCTCACCAATAGTCTCGCTTAGGATTTCTGCAGCCTGATCATTGGAAAGATGACCATCTGGACCTCTTATTCTCCGCTTCAAGTCAATGGGATATGGACCCGAGTCCAACATCTCCACATCATGGTTGAACTCTAGAATTAGCCCCTGGCATCCCTGTATACTATCTAATATCAAAGAAGTGGGACGGCCAAGATCAGTAATTACCCCAAGTTTACATCCATCAGAGCTCACGGTGAGAGCCACAGGATCAGCCGCGTCGTGGCACTTGGTTATGAAATGTAGGTGTGCATCCTTGAAAATAAGACTCTCGCCCGTGTTAAAAAACAGTGGCACAGGAATATTGCCTATTGTTTTGCTGCAGCGCGCAAGAGTTGCCCTGTTTATCAACACCGGAACTTCATATCGCCTTGCAAAGATCCCAACCCCCCTTACGTGATCAATATGCTCGTGGGTAACTACCACTGCATCAATTTCCCTGGCCTTTAGGCCTAACAACTTAAGACGCTTTTCAATTTCCCTACAACTGAATCCGGCATCAATCAGAATTTTTGTTTCTTTGGTTTCAACATATGATACATTGCCACTGCTTCCAGAGCCTAATACCGAGAATCTCATACCCTCAACTCACAGCAAACCAGTATGGCCAAACCCACCGTTTCCCCTTTCCGTTTCATCTAAGGCCTTTACCTCCTGGAGACTCGCCCGGTAGACCTTAGAAATTACCATTTGCGCAATTCTTTGCCCCCTATTAACCACAAACGGCTTCGTACCCCAGTTGACAAGTATTATGCCGATCTCTCCTCTATAATCAGAATCAATGGTACCAGGGGAGTTAACCATTCCCACTCCGTGGCGCAGCGCCAATCCACTCCGTGGTCTTATCTGGGCTTCGTATCCCGGTGGGAGAGATATGGCCACGCCCGTAGGTATAAGCCTTATATCCCCAGGGTTGAGGACGACAGGCCCCTGGACCGCGGCCCTAAGATCCATGCCAGAAGAACCGTTCGACTCATAACGCGGTAGAGGTAGGCCCTCTGACCGAGGCAGCCTTCGTATCCTGATTTGGAGATCATGCTTTTCTGCTTCCATAGCGGACGCCCATCATTAACCAGATAGTTTCCATCCACAAGCTCTATACTCCTCTCCCCCTCGAGGGGGAGAGGCTGGGTGAGCCTGCCTGCTGTAGGCAGGCCTCAAGGGAGAGGGAGTTTATGGATGGACACCAAATAGCAATCTAAGAAAATTCAATACATCCCTTATCTATTTCTTCTTCCCCTATAGGGCCCAGGGCCGTCATGGATATGCCATTGTCAAGGAATACCTTACGTCCAGCCTTTATCACGTCGTTAAGTGTCACCTTGTTAAGTTCAGCAACCAGCTCTTCATAGCTGATGTATCGGCCATAGACCATTTCGTTCTTGGCTATCCTCATCATTCTGTTGTCTGTGTTATCTGCTGCCAGGTAGATGCCGCCAATAAGGTGCTCCCTTGCAAAGCTTAGGTCATCCTCTGTGATCCCCCCGCTTAGCATCTTCCTCACCTCTTTCTTGAGGGTATCAAGGACATGGTTGACCTTGTCTTTATCTGTAGCTACATATATGCCTAACATGCCTGTATCAAGGTAGGCTGAAAGGAAAGAGAAGACCGAATAGGCAAGTCCTCGGTTTTCCCTTATTTCTTGAAACAACCTCGAACTCATATTCCCACCAAGTATCGTATTAAAGACACCACACGCAAACCTTTCGGGACTCCTCAACGAGGGGGCCTCCCCCCCAATACAAATATGCACCTGTTCCAATTCCTTAGTGTAAACGGATACACCAGTGTAGCAGTTGGGGGTTTGTCTTTGGTGGATATGGCCATTGGGTTCCAACGGTTCAAATAATGGCCTGAAGAAAGATACCAACTTTTCATGATCTACATTACCTGCCGCCACAATCAAAACCCTATCAGGTGAATAGTGCCGAGCCCTGTAACTAAAGAGGTGATCCCTTTTAATGGCTAAAATGCTTTTTCCAGTCCCGAGAATTGGCATCCCTATTGGATGATCCCGCCAAAAATGCCTGTTGAACAGCACATGGACATTTTCATCAGGTGTATCCTCTACCATGCTAATTTCTTGGAGAATAACCTCCCTCTCTCTTTCAATATCTGCTAAATCAAAAATGGGGTTTAGGAACAGGTCAGAAAGGATGTCGGATAGGGTGCAAAAATGTTTACCCAAAACGCGAGCGTGAAAACAGGTGTTTTCCTTGCCAGTGAAGGCATTGGAAAGGCCACCTATGGCGTCCAATTCCTTTGCAATTTGCAGGGCGCTTCGGTTCCTGGTGCCTTTGAAGACCATATGCTCTATAAAATGACTTACACCATTCTCCTCAAGTGTCTCGTCGCGCGATCCTGCATCAACCCAGATACCGAGCGAAAGGGAGTTTAGGTAATTTGCAGACTCTGATAATATTCGAACCCCATTGTCCAGAACCGTTTTCTTAAACATCGTCTAGACGTTCCCCCAGGGCGGCTTTGCGAGACAGCCGAATCTTTCCGTTCTCATCTACATCCAAAACTTTAACCAAGACTTCATCACCTTCCTTGAGAATATCAGATACCTTATTCACGCGCTGCCTATCAAGTTGGGAGATATGGATCAGTCCATCTGTTCCCGGGAAAATTTCCACAAACGCGCCAAAATCCATAATCTTGGTTACCTTTCCCATGTATATCTTGCCAATCTCGGCCTCCTGGGCGATCTCATTTATCATCTTAACAGCCATTTCGGAGCTTTCTTTGTCCGGAGCTGCAATATATACCTTGCCTGAATCATCCACCTCTACACGGGCTCCAGTCTCACTACAGATATTCCTAATGGTCTTTCCGCCTGGGCCAATGAGTAACCTGATTTTTTCAGGCTTGATCTCAACTGTAGTCACAACAGGTGCATGCTCGGAAATATGTTTCCTGGGCTTGGCTATGGTCTTATTCATCTTCTCCAATATATGTAGCCTTGCCCCCCTTGCCTGCTGGAGCGCCTTGGACAAAATCCCTTTGGAAAGCCCTTCAATCTTGATGTCCATTTGGAGGGCCGTAATCCCATCGTGGGTTCCTGTCACCTTGAAGTCCATGTCTCCATAGTGATCCTCGTCACCAATGATATCTGTAAGCACAGCGATGTTATCACCTTCAGACATCAATCCCATTGCTACACCGGCAACTGCATCCTTTACAGGAACTCCCGCATCCATGAGGGAAAGGGAGCCCCCGCAGACACTGGCCATTGATGAGGAACCATTGGACTCCAGAATCTCTGAGACCACTCGAACACAGTAATCAAATTTTTCTTTGTCAGGCATCACTGGCATCAGTGCCCGGCGGGACAGTGCACCGTGACCTATTTCTCTTCGGCCAGGACCTGTGAGTCTCCTTGCCTCGCCAACGCTATAGGGAGGGAAATTATAATGAAAGATAAATGACCTGAATTGATCCCCATATATGGACTCAATTTTCTGTTCATCGAGCTCGGTTCCCAACGTTGTCAAGACCATCGCCTGCGTCTCACCCCTTGTAAAAAGGGCTGAGCCATGTACCCTCGGCAAGACTCCAACAATGCTGTCAATGGGTCTCACATCAGTGAAAGACCTGCCGTCGATGCGTCTCTTGTCCTCGAGAACCATGCGGCGAACCATTTTCTTCTCTAGTTCGTAGAATTTATCCTTTATCTGGGCCTCCTTGTCGGGGAATGATTCACTCAATTCTCCCAGCACCTTATCGAGTGCCTCTTTTCTCTTTGCCTGCCTTTCCTTCTTATCTGCCGTTATTATCACCTTTTCCAACAACGGCGTGGCCGTCATTTCCATCTTGTTCAACAAGTCCTCTTCTATGGACTCAGGAGGCACAATACGCTTAGGCTTTCCAACTGCCCTCCTCAATTCATCCTGCATATCCAGCAATGGCCCAATGGCCCTCTGGGCGTAAAATATTGCATCCACTATTTCATCTTCTGATACAAATTTTGCACCACCTTCAACCATCACTATGCCTGCCTTATTGCCAGCTACTATCAGGTTAATATCACTTTCTTGTTGCTCACTAAGAGTAGGGTTTAATACCAATTTTCCGCCAATACGTCCCACTCTCACCCCTGCTATAGGACCCCGAAAAGGTATGTCAGAGATTTCAAGCGCAATCGAGGCGCCAAGCATCGCCAACACATCTGCCTCGTTCTCCCTATCTGTGGAAAGCACACTTGCTATTACCTGGGTTTCAAAATGGTAGTTATCAGGGAAAAGAGGCCTCAATGGCCTATCAATTAGCCTAGAGGTCAGCACTTCTCTTTCGCTTGGCCGGCCCATATCTCGGCGGAAGAAATTACCCGGGATCCGACCTCCTGCATATGACATCTCCTGGTACTCCACAGTAAGGGGAAGAAAGTCTATCCCTTCCCTCACTTCGTCAGTGGATACAGCAGTAACCAGAACTACTGTCTCTCCAAAGGTCACGACTGCTGAACCACTGGCCTGTCTTGCCACCCGGCCAGTTTCTACGTAAAGGGGCCGACCGTCTATTTCAACTGAAGCACTTTTAATCATGGTCTCACTCATCCTTTCTCACCTATATCCTAAACCTTTTATCAAAAACGACTCAGGCGGTTCTTAGGAACACCTGTTATTTTCTGATTCCTAATTCTTTAATTACATTCCTGTAACGCTCAATGTCCTTCTTCTTCAGGTAATTTAGAAGCCTCCTTCTCTGCCCGACCAATTTCAAGAGCCCCCTACGGGAATGATGATCCTTTTTATGAACCTTAAAATGCTCCGTAAGATACTTGATCCGGCTACTGAGAAGCGCAATCTGAACTTCTGGCGACCCGGTATCCTTTTCATGGGTTTTGAATCTCTCAATAATCTCCTTTTTGGCTTCTGGTGTTAGGACCACTTTTTGACCTCCTTTTTATAAGAATACTCTTTTTAAGCTTAACAGCTTCGTGCATTTTTCCGGTGCTGAACGTCTCACGCTAGCAATTGCCACTAGCTGCCCATCACAAACAAGTTTAATAAGGGATCCCATCTCATCAAATGATCCTGATTGAAGCATTAGCTCAGTGATTTTTGGACAGTATCCTTTGCGAATTCTTCGCGCCAAATGATCGTTTACTTCAACATTCATCATGTGGGGCAACGCTTTTACCGGGTTAATAAGCCTGGCTTTCAAATCATTGGAACCAATTCCTTTTAAAAGTGATGAGGAGATGGCCTCTTCTACTCTAAATGCGCCAACTTGAGTCCTGCGCAATAAGTTGAGGTGTGCCCCACACCCAAGCGCATCGCCCACATCAGAAGCAAGGCTCCTCACATAAGTTCCTGAAGAACATCTTAACGTTATCGATAAAAGCGGGGGTTCAAACTCCTCAACAGTCAAGTCATAAATAACCACCTTGCGTGGCGAAAGCTTCACCTCTTCACCCTTTCTAGCCATCTCATAAGCCCTTTTTCCCTTAATCTTGAGCGCCGAAAAGGGAGGCGGAATTTGTTCGATCTCCCCTGTAAATTTGGTTAGTACCTTCTCCACATCTCCCCTTTTTATCTCTGATAGCCCCCTTTCCCTGACTATCTTTCCCGTCTTATCATAGGTATCTGTTTCCACTCCAAGGTGCACAACCGCCTCATATACCTTGGTTTCCGCAGTAACAAATGGTGACAACTTGGTGCTTTGACCCACCAGAACCACCAGCAAGCCGGTGGCAAAGGGATCAAGGGTGCCAGCATGCCCTACCTTGCGAATGCCAAGGACCCTCCTTACCTTTTGAACAACATCATGGGAGGTCTCCCCTTCACTCTTGTCAACAAGAAGTATCCCCCCATCAGCACTTTTCATTAAGAAACCGTACCGCCTCCTTCATGAAAGATTCTTTCAGCTTATCAAGATCCCCTTCGCAGTCAAATCCTGCTGCCCTTTCATGTCCTCCCCCACCGAATACAGCCGCTAGTTGCGCTACATTCACACGGTTGTTAGATCTCAGACTGAACTTGAAACGCCCGTCACCGGTCTGCCGGATCAATGCGGCTATCTCGACTCCCCTTATGAATCTAATAAAATCCACAAACCGCTCGCTGTCCAGCTTGCCGGCCCCAGATTTTTCAAACATATCTTTTGCCAGCACAATAGTTGCGATCTTCCCACCATGATGTAATTCAATTGTCTCAAGCGCTAATTTCAATAATTTCAAACGAGGCAACTCGTGGCCATCCATCACCTTTTGGGTTACTTGCCACGGACTCACCCCCAAGTCGACCATTTCTGCTGCGATTCTCAAGGCCCTTGAAGTGGTATTCTCGTATCTGAAAGAACCTGTATCTGTTTGAATGGCTGCAAAAAGGTTTTCTGCCATTATTGTATTTAGCGGAAGCCCTAATTCCTTTATGACATCGTAAACAAGCTCTCCGGTAGAAGAGGCCTTAGGCTCTACAAGGTTTATGTCTCCAAAACCAGTGTTGGTCTCGTGATGATCAATGTTGATCCAGGGACGAATCTCCGAAAGGTGCTCCCTGAGGCCTCCCAAACGCATTTCGTCCGCACAATCAAGAACAAAGACTCCAGACCATTTCATGTCATTGCTAAGATCTTGGCTTATTCCTGTTGCCCCCTCCAACAGATCAAACGGAGACGGAACACTTTCTTCAAGCAGCAATTGCACAGTCTTCCCTGAATCCCTAAGGGCCTCTCCTAATGCCAACATGGATCCGATACCGTCGCCGTCCGGGTCTTTATGGGTCGTGAGGATGAAGGCCTCTCCCTCCTTCAATATCTCAATTATTTGTTGCAGTGTCGTCGTGTGATTCATTTGCCTTAAGAGTTTCCAAGAGCCTTTCTATATTCATTCCAATTTCCAAAGATTCATCGTGAATGAAAAGGAGCTCGGGTATGTATCTCAATTCCAACCTTTCCCCTATCATTCTTTTGATATAGCCTTTGGCACTGTTAAGACCTGCCTGTGCCCTGTTTACCTCGGCACGCCCTCCCATAACACTGTAATAGACCTTTGCGTGCTTCAGATCCTTGCTTAGTTTGATGCCAGTCATGGTGACTGTCTTAACCCGAGGATCCTTGACGTGTTCTATAAGGAGCACGGCTATCTCTTTAAGGATCTGCTCCCCAACCCTTACCGTGCGATTGCCTGCTAGCATTGGAAGCTCCTTCCGCTAAACATTAAATATCTCAATGTGGCAGTCCACAATCCTTGCCAAGTACTGAGACTCCAAAAAAGACAAAATATGATTTAAAGAGGAATCAATGTGCCTCCGATCATTACCCACCGTAGTTATTCCAATTTCTATCCTTTGCCACTTGTCATTAGATCCTATCTCTGCTATGGCAACATTGAATCGAGACTTAACCTTGTCCACCATGCTTCTGACAACCTTTCGTTTCCCTTTAAGGGAATGGTTGTCAGTCAAATAAAATTCGATCTTTAGTGTACCAACCACCATAATTAAAGCTCTGCCTCAACCTCTTCAACCATGTAGACCTCAAACACGTCACCGGGTTTGACATCCTGGAAGCCCTCAATTGCTATTCCGCATTCGTATCCAGCCTGCACCTCCTTGACATCATCCTTGAAACGCTTGAGAGAGGCTATTTTTCCATCGAATACAACAACATCATCGCGCAGTACTCTCACCTTGGCAGTGCGCTCTACATGACCATCGGTTACGTAACAACCTGCAACAGTACCAACTTTGGGCACATGAAAAATAGCCTTTACATCTACTCGGCCAATAATTTCTTCCTTAAATACAGGCTCAAGTAATCCAGCCATTGCCCGTCTTATGTCTTGCAACACATTGTAAATGACATCGTAATAACGAATATCCACTTTTTCCTTTTCAGCAATTTCAGATACCCTCGGATTGGCCCTCACATTAAAGCCAATGATAATGGCATCAGAGGCAGAGGCCAGCATTACATCCGATTCGGTAATTGCACCGGTAGCTGAGTGGATAATATTTACTTTCACCTCATCCGTACTTAATTTATCCAGGGAATCGGATAAGGCCTCCAGTGAGCCTTGCACGTCAGTCTTAAGTACGACATTTAGTTCCTTTGCCTCACCCTCTTTAATACGTTGAAACAGATCGTCAAGGCTTACTATGCCCTTGCGAGCAAGCTCTTGTTTCTTGCTCTGCGCCATTCTCCGTTCCGCAATCCTCTTAGCGCTCCGTTCGTCTTTGACCACTATAAAGTCATCTCCTGCCATAGGTACTCCGGAGATCCCATATACCTCTACCGGCATGGAGGGCCCCGCAGATATCATCTTTTTGCCCCTGTGGTTCAACATGGCCCTCACACGACCGTAGTGTTCTCCACACACAAAATAATCCCCTGGCTTAAGGGTCCCGTTCTTTATAAGAACAGTGGCAACCGGACCCCTTGTCTTATCCAGTCGAGCCTCTATAATGGTGCCCCTCGCAGGCTTCTTTGGATTCCCTTTCAGCTCAAGCATTTCTGCCTGAAGCAGAATGAGGCTGAGTAGCTCATCGACGCCCTCTCCCGTTTTTGCGGACACATAGCCAAAAATGGTGTCGCCACCCCATTCCTCTGGGACCAAATCCAGCTCTGCAAGCTCCCTTTTGACCTTTTCCGGGTTGGCCTCTGGTTTGTCCATCTTGTTTATGGCCACGACAATCGGAATGTCTGCTGCTCGTGCATGGTTTATAGCCTCTCTTGTCTGCGGCATAACCCCGTCATCTGCTGCCACCACAAGCACAATCAAGTCAGTAACCTTTGCCCCCCTTGCCCTCATGGCAGTGAAAGCCTCATGGCCAGGTGTGTCGAGGAATACAATGCTTCCGCCTTCGGCCTCTACATAATATGCACCAATGTGTTGGGTTATGCCCCCAGACTCGCCACTGATGATGTTAGACTTACGTATATAATCCAATAGCGAGGTCTTGCCATGGTCAACATGGCCCATAATGGTAACAACAGGTGGCCTGGACACAAGGTCTTCTGGTTTATCTGCCTCTTCTTCCAGAAGCAACTCTTCTTCGAAGCTTTCCAATTCAAGTTCATAACCGAATTCGTCTGCAACCAATACAGCAGTTTCAAAATCAACGGACTGATTAATGGTAGCTACCACACCCAAGGCCATAAGCTTCTTTATAACCTCAGCTGCCTTAATACCCATGGCCTTTGCAAGCTCTGCAACAGTTACTGATTCTGGCACCCTTAACTTGCGCTTCACAGCCTTGGGTACTGTTATTTCTGTTTGCCTGATTTCCCTTTCTTGTTGCCTGAGTTTCTTGGCACTTTTCTTTTCCTTTCTCTTTGGAACGCGCCCTTCGTAAAGTTCAGCCCTTTCGAATATCTCCTTCTTCCTATGGCGCACCACCTTCTTGGGTGCTAACTCCTTGGGCTCTTCCCTGCGTTTCTCTTTCTTCTTCCCAGCCTTAGCCTTGGCAGCCTTCTCGGCCACTTCTTTGGCAATTTCAAGCGGTTTCAACGAATGGGTAGGTTTTGGCCTTACCTCCTCCTTCTCCTCTTCGGCCTGCTGGGCCAGGATATCTTTCAGAGGGCCTTCCTCCGGGCGTCTTATAATCTTTGCCGGTTCTTCTTTCTTCTTTCTCTTCTTGGGTTTGACAGGCTTGGCCTGAACCCTTTTTTCAGGAACCTCTTTAGGTACTTCTTCCACCTCTTGTTCCTTGCCCGGGGGTGCTACCTCTACTTTTTTCGCCTCAGCGGCTTCCGCCTTGACCTCGAGTTCCTCCTCCTTCACACCAAGGTCTGCTTCAGCCTCGGGCCGGGTTACAACTTCAGGAGCCGTCTTTTCTGCGACCTTCCTCTCTGCCTCTGCCTCGGGCTGCTTCACCTCAATGGTCACCTTTTTTCTTCTACGGCGGATAACAGTGGGTCTGATGCGCTTTTCCTCCACCACTTCTGAGACCTTACCTGAAACGATGTCCCGTGCCCTAGCAACTGCCTCTTCGTCCAAGGTGCTCATATAATTCTTTATATTCATGCCGCCTGCAAGGAGCTTTTCCACAAGCTCTTTGCTCTCAAGGTTGAGTTCCCGAGCAAGCTCATATACTCTAACTTTTGCCATACACTCCCCCGAGTTTTAAATACAATCTCTTTGAGATATTACTCCCGTATTTCGACGGGCATCTCACTATCGAGGTCAGCCCTAAGGGCCATGCGCCCTTTCCCTCGAAACGCTCTGGCCAATATCTTTTGCTTTTGAATTGCTGACCAGCACTCCTCATTCTTGCAGACATAGGCTCCTCTTCCAGGAGCATGGCCACTTTTGTCTACAACGACCCATCCGTCGTTGTCCAATACCAGTCTCAAAAGCTGCTTTTTTTCCCTCTTTGACCCGCACGCTATACAGCTGCGAATAGGGCTATGACACTTTGTCTTACTCATCCCCGGCTTGGGGAACCTCTTTGTCCTCAAGTTCGGCGCCTTCATTTTCTTCTGACTGTTCCACAGGCTCTTCCGATTCCGCTTCCTCCACTAGTGCCTCGCCTTCCTCTTTCTTCTCAATGAAGGAGATCGCCTCATCAATAAGCTGTCTGGCCTTTTCCTCCGTCATTTCTTCTATCCCCATAAGCTCCTCTGGTTCTGCCTGACTCAAGTCAAGGGCAGACCTAAACCCTTCCTGATAAAGTTCGGCAGCCAGTTTTTCTCCAACCCCTTCCAATGAAAGCAACGATTGGTAGCCCTCTTTTAGTGCCTTGTTGTAATTGGTCTCACTTACAACATCCAGGGTCCATCCAGTCAATCGAGAGGCCAGCCTGACGTTTTGCCCCCCTTTGCCTATTGCAAGGGAAAGCTGGTCATGAACGACTACCTCCATGGAATGGTTTTCCTCGTCCACTACCACCCGAATTATCTCCGCAGGGGCTAAGGCATTGCATATGAACTTGGCTGGATCAGGGTCCCATGTCACAATATCTATTTTTT
>DQZA01000151.1 GCA_011042035.1 Desulfobacteraceae bacterium | reverse complement strand
TACTCTCGGTGGCAATAGCGAGGAGGAAACACCCGTTCCCATCCCGAACACGGAAGTTAAGCTCCTCAGCGCCGATGGTACTGCGCGGGGGGCCGCGTGGGAGAGTAGGTCGTCGCCGAGAATGTATCAAAAATCCCCTTCAGAATTGTTCTGAAGGGGATTTTTTTGTTATTTTGTTTATCTTAAATGTATTCCTGGGCTCTGTGGTTGCCTCTTGAAAACCTCGTTGCGAGGGGGATAACAATTTTGTATTATTTGGATCCGCAGCGCTCACGCAAATCTGAGACAGATCACCTATTGGGTGGAAAAAAGCTTCTTGGGCAGTATGACGTCGCGACCTTATGAAAAACTCTATGTTTACCTCTTGGACGGGGTGGCCAGCCTTTCTGATGAAAAGGAGCTGGGCTCCTTTTTCATAGGGAATTGGAAAGAAGGAAAGAATTCTTTCCTGTTTTTTTCAAGACCGTCGAGGGACAAGGTGGATATGTTCCTCGAGAGCAGGCCTGAGCTCAAGCTGTTGGACGAATATGAGATGGATTACGACCAGTGGCAGGGCCAGGGCCTGGAGCGGCTAGACATAGCTGGATTTAGTATCGTGCCCTTCTGGTTAGTTAATGAAGAGACTCCCAAATCACATGGTACCATCATTCTGGACCCCGGGGTTGTTTTCGGAAACGGACTTCATCCTACCACGCAGGATTGCCTACGAGCCGTTAGATGGATTATGGAAAGTGCTACCGTGGAGAGTGTGCTTGACCTCGGGACAGGGACCGGTATCCTGGCTATTGCAGCAGCACACCTCGGAGCAAGCAGGGTCCTTGCCATTGACCTGAATCCCCTGTGCGCGAAGACCGCACAGCGAAATGTGCTCCTCAATGGCCTGGAAGATGTTATTGAAGTCAGGGAGGGGGCAGCCCAAGAGTTTCTTAGGTATCGGGCAGACCTGGTGTTGGCAAATCTTGACTACGGGGTGATCGCGGATTTGCTGAAAAATGAGGCAATGCGTGATAAGCCTGGGTTTGTTTTTTCAGGGCTCTTGAGGACTCCCTACCGCGAATTAAGGAGCCTACTTGACCAATACGGCATTGAAGTTGTAAAGGAATGGGACCATGAGATGACTTGGTTTACGGTGGCGGGTAAGGGCCGGGGAGTTGGGCGTCAACCCCAGCTCACTTTTGCTCACTTATAACTCTAGAGGGAGACAACAATTGGCAGGTAAAACAAGAGACAACATAGGCGGTGATTCTGAATTTTGCGAAAAGATTCCCCTCCCTAAGCCCCAAGGGCACCACTGCTTTGCCTGTGGCACAGCCAACCCCATAGGGCTGCACTTAGATTTTTACAGACTGGACGATTCTATTTGCTCTGAGATTACACTGGGCAGGGAATACGAGGGATGGGAAAACATGGCCCACGGAGGGATTGTCTCAACACTCCTTGACGAGATCATG
Organism: Desulfobacteraceae bacterium; assembly: GCA_011042035.1. GTDB lineage: Bacteria > Desulfobacterota > DSM-4660 > Desulfatiglandales > Desulfatiglandaceae > B111-G9. The sequence goes on along the minus strand of DQZA01000151.1, from coordinate 21,391 downwards.
TCCTGGACTCTCATCTATTTTAAAAAGGCCTTCTTTGTTACGAGAAAGATGCAAGTCAAGTATGTCAGGCCGGTTCCAGTAGGTGAGCCATTAGTGGTTAAGGGCCGGATAACTAAAGACGGTTCCCAATTGGTAAAGGTTAGGGGTGACGTGTTGGATGGAGGTAACAGGCTTCTTGCTAGGAGTGAAGCCGAATTTGCAATGGTCTCTGAGGACAAGCTCTCAAGTGTTCCTGAAGGGCTCAAGAAGGATATGAAAGAGTTGTTTCAGAAAATGGAGCGGATGTGAGAAGGTGACAAGGGGCTATCATGGAAGAAGAACGCCTGTATTTCCAATGTGGTGAGTTGACCCTAGAGGGCCTTCTCGGTGAGGCAAATGGCAATAAAGGGGTTGTTATTACCCATCCACACCCTTTGTATGGTGGTGACATGTATAACAATATAGTTGATGCCATAAGGTGGGCGTACCACAGAAAGGGTTACGCCACGCTTAGGTTCAACTTCAGGGGTGTGGGGGCAAGCCATGGGTCTTATCACGACGGAATTGGGGAACAGGATGATATATACGCTGCCATCGATGTCCTCATTGAAAGAGGGTGTAAGGAAATACACCTTGCAGGTTACTCATTTGGTGCCTGGGTGATTTCTAAAGGATTAAGGCTGTACAACAAAGCACAACAGATTGTGATGGTATCCCCGCCCGTGGCATTGCTAGAGTTCTCACTGGATGGGCCTGAGCCTCGAATTGGGCTGGTGATAACAGGTTCGCATGATGAAATAGCACCTGAATCGCTGGTCAAGGAACTGGTAAATCGATGGAATCCTGGAGCAGAGCTGAAAGTAATAAATGGTACGGATCATTTTTATTGGGGGAGAGAGAACGAGGTGAGCGAGGCCATCGAGGAGTACCTTGAAAAGAAGATGGGAGAAAGGTGAAATTAGGCGGGTCGCTGATGGCTGATGGCTTTTTTTGTATGAGCAAATAACGAATATCGAATATTGAATTATGAATCATTAAGGCGTAGGGCAATGGGATGTTCCCGGAGTCATGGGCGCCAGGCTTGAGAGAGAAAAAAAGAAATAACTAATGGCGGTAAACGGTGAACGGTGAACATATTCAATAGAACCTTCAAACTTCGGAATCCCATCCAATACTACCCCTGGGGTTCCAGGACGGCTATACCCGAGCTGCTAGGAATCCCCAATCCCGAGGCAAAACCCATGGCCGAACTATGGATGGGAGCACACCCCAGGGCACCATCCCAGGTCCTTATTGATGGCAAGTGGATCTCATTTCTGGATCTGCTTAAAACCTCTGCTACTCCTGTCCTGGGCCAGGATGTGGCGGCCAGGTTTAGCAATCAACTTCCTTTTCTCTTCAAAGTCCTGGCAGCAGCAGAGCCCCTGTCCATCCAGGTTCATCCCAGCAAGGAGCAAGCCATGGAAGGCTTCGAGAGAGAGAACAGGCTGGGCATTCCCCTTGACGCCCCTGAGCGCAATTACCGCGATGATAATCACAAGCCAGAGATGCTCTGCGCCCTCACGCCCTTCGAGGCCCTTAAGGGATTCAGGTCCATTGACGAGATAGTGCAATTGATGGATGAACTTGGCGATCCAGGGCTGGGAGAAAGGCTAGGACAGCTGAAGGCCTGCCCTGATGCCACGGGGCTGAAGGCCTTTTTTACATCCATCATGGGCATGCACATGGGAGAAAAGGAGCAGGTGGCAGGGCGGGTAGTAGAGCTTGCAGCAACTCGCACCAGGGAACGCAGGGAATTTTACTGGATCGGGGAACTGGGCCGGAAATATCCAGGGGATATCGGCGTTCTGTCGCCGTTGTTGCTTAACCTAGTGAGCCTTCAGCCGGGAGAGGCCATTTTCTTGCCGGCGGGCGAACTGCACGCCTATCTGAGGGGCGCGGGCCTCGAGATCATGGCCAATTCCGATAACGTTCTTCGAGGAGGGCTCACCGCCAAGCACGTGGACGTGGATGAGCTCCTGAGAATAACCAATTTTACTCCGAGACTCCCCAGTATAATAATGCCGGAGGAAGGTGAGCGCTCTGGGGTTTACCACTGCCCAGCCCAGGAGTTTATGCTGTGTAGGCTTGACATTAACGGATTATACCACAGCGGAGGGGCGGGTTCGGTGGAGATATTGCTTTGCCTTGAAGGCAAGGGGAAGGTATGCCAAGGGGCTAGTGAGGATACTGCCGTGAGCTTCGCAAAGGGTGATGCCCTGCTTGTCCCTTCGATGGCCCATCCTTACCGGGTAAGCGGACACGCAGTGCTCTGGAAGGCCTCTGTTCCGTCATGACTTGGTAAGAAAAATAAATTGATTGTTTCTTACCGACATTTTAAAATCATAAAAATTGAAAATCATTCAAGGAGGGACGCATGCAAACTGCTTCTTCCAAAGTGACATCAAAGGGACAGATAGTCATCCCAAAGAAACTGCGGGAAAAATATGGGATTGGGCCTTCCACGAGGCTTCGCTGGGTTGAAAAGGATGAGGGCCTGCTGCTGGATGTGGCTTCCCTCAAGGCAAGGTTCCCCATGTCCTACGCCGATTCATTTGCGGCTGCCCTGGCAAGGCAGAAAGAGGGACCTCTGTTGATCAGCTATCAGCCGTCAGCGGTCAGCTTGCCCCCGCAGGACCTGGGTCATATTTTCGGCAGCTGCCAACTGTTTTCCTTGGTCCAGTGCTCTATTATCAGGAAAACGGCAACTTAAGACCCTTTTTTCCTCCGGGTTTTCCCAGGTTGCCAAGCAATCCGCTGCCAAGGTTAAGTCTTTTGCTGAGTTCCTGTTGAATGCCATTGAGGCCTGAAAGGCTGCCCGCAGTATCAGATAGTGGGCCATTAACCTTGTCCATAATGGCCTTGCTTAGTTTTTGCCTGAGCTGTTCTGTCTGTTTTGCGATTATCTTGCCTGCGGACTTCTTAAGAACTCCGTCGAGGTCCGAGGAGAGCTTGATATCGTATTCCTCTAATGTACCAATGACCTTTGCGTTAACAATAAAATTGCTGATGTTTTTCAAGGCAGAAAATATGGCTTCCATTATGGGATTTTTTCCTTCTTGGTCTTTCACGGAGAAACTGGCCGAATGAAAGGCCGCAAGCACGTTGACCTTAATGTCTTGGCCTTGGACAAGCGCCTTTATGTTCAGGTCAGCTAGTGCCTTTTGAAGGATGATGGGGTTTTTGGATTTTTCAAGCAAAGAAATCCCTTTTGTCTTAAAACCCTTCACAAGAAATCTTATTTCGTCCTTGGGGGCCTGGGGTCTTGTGTGGTTCAAGGCCCCTTTTGCCTCAACCAGGTTAATGTTTTTTAGCTTGTCACCCTTAAAGGAAAAGGTAAGGGGTAGGGCAAGGACGTCTTGGTCTGGAGTTATGTTTTTTATGATTCCCATGATATCGCCTGCGCCTGTGATGATAGAGGCGTTTGCCTTCTTTATTAAGAAGTCCGGCATGGGGTTGTGTTCCTTGAACTTGACAAAGGCCCCTTTGCCCCTCAATGGCTTAACGACCACCTTGCCCTTCTTTTTTTGTTTGGCCCTTTCTAGAATTGGACGGATCTTTTCATACCAGTTGGTTGCCTTTTCCATCCATGTGCAGATCTTGGCGCCGAACAGTACCTGGCTCATATTGGCCAATCTTTCCTTGGAAAAACCATACTTTTGAGCTAGGCGGGCAGCATCCTTGAAGGGAGCCTTTTTTGCATCTGCTAGCTTTTGCTTTAATGTGGATGTCTCCTTTTGGAAGTCGGCGTTGGCCTGTTTTATTCGATTGAGATCGGCCTCGATCTTTTTCTTAAGCTCCATGGCCTTGCCGCCAGATGCCAGCATACCGGCGATGCCGGCTCCACCTCCGCGGATTTTCTGTATCTCCCCCTTGTAGGATTGAAAGGTCTTTTCATCTGGCAGGGAGGCCAGCCTTTGTTGCCATTTTTGTTTTTCTTGTTCAATTTGCCCCTTGAGGGAGGTTACCAGCTCCAGGGAGGGGAGTTTTTCCTTGCTCAGAACCTCAGTTACGTTAGGCATCTTGAGCGCAGGCAGCCCTTTGCCCCCGCACAGCCCCTTCTTTTTTCCTGGCCTTATGGTGCCTTTTTTCGTGGCTCGTTTTTTTGGAGTCGCGCCGGGCAATGCGCCGGAAGTCTTCCGAGGCGTGTTCAGCCGTATGCCATCCAATGTCATTTGTTCTACTATCACTTTTCTTCTGAAAAAGTTCAGGGTGTCGAAGTTGAGATTTGTGCGGGCAATTTCAACGGCGTTTTTCATGGGTTCATCAGGGTTGGCTATCTTGAGGCCCTTGAGCTCAAGGCCTGCCGGGAAAAGGGATAAGTCGGCGCTGCGTAGTTCCACCTTGGCACCCACCGCCTCGCTTCCATATTTCTGGATCACACCCTTGACGATCCCATCTATAAACAAGAACCAAAATATGCAAGGCAGGGCTACTACACCTACGAATACTCCAAGTCCTTGCCACCTGATCCATTTTTGCATGTCTAGCCCCTCCATCCTGATAGGGTTTGGTAAGAGCGGTAAAGCTTGCTGGCTTTAAAGGCCTGCATGAATCTCGTCTTTTGGACCCAGGCCAATATGTGTTCCCGATACTTTCTTATGCCAAGGTTCAACACAATATAAAGTGGTATGAAAAGCACCAGGGAAAGGAACAAGCTACCCATGACGATGGTATTATTAAAGTTTTCAAGGCGAAAAATGGTCATGTTGTAAAGGGCAGTCCATAGGCCCTCCAGGCTAGAGGCGGTGAGCAGTGCCAGTCCTATTCGATGGAAGAGGGGATCAAGGAGATAAGCGAGGCCGGAGAAGACGGCCCAGCCCAGCAAGAACCCGGAGAGGTTCACCCTAATGAGTAGCACCAGGAGTATCACAATTATGTTGTGGAGGCTATACAAGGGGGTGAATCCCATAATCATGGCAAAACAAAAGGCCAGGGATACTTGGCCCGGCTCTGATTCAGAGTTTAAAACCTTGAGAAGCCTTGCAATCATCCTGATCATAGTTCACCTCCCACGAGGCTGACTGACGGTTGATGGGAGAAGTTAAAGCACGGAAGCATTGAAGGGCCAATGCGATATGATATAAAAAATTTAAGACTAGTACATCTCAAGGATTAGGTCAAACCCAAATACACTAATGCTATGCCTTTGAGGCGTAACCGCCTTTCTTGACTTTGGATTCTCCATTTGCTAAGGAAAGAGAAGGACAGAGGCGGGGGCTGGGCGCTGACGGCTGACAGCTGATCCCTTTTTTGCGTGTGCAAATATCGAATGTCGAATAACGAATGACGGTAAACGGTAAACAGTGAACGGTCAACGGTCAACAAACCCTGGCTCACTCTAAACACTTTAGCTCACTGATAACTTTAGCTCACTCATAACTTTTTAGTATGTGGTCTAATCTTCGAAATATAGTAGAAGCACTAAAAAAGGAGCCTTGGGTTAGGGAGGCCGTGTGCAGCGAAGATTTTTGGCGGTCCTTGATGGAGTGGCTTGAGACCCACCTTTTGACGAGTTTCTTGGATCAAATCATAAAACAGGTGGACGAGATAGTAGATATTGATCCGGACCTGCCAGAGCAGAAAATTCTTGCAAGGGCAACGAGGTACATCGTTGAATTCCTAGGGGCCAGTTCAGCCTCGGTCCGTATTTACGATCCCCAAAGCGAACAGATGCTTTCCTATGGTTCCTATCCCTCCCACGAAGAGCATCGGGAGATCTACATACCCCTTGAAGGGAGCATCGCAGGAGAAGTGGTCAAGAGTGGCAGGGCTTGTCTAGTGCCAGACATAATGAATGAAAAAAGGTATGAAGATAAGGAGGTGGTTTATAGGAGAGGTATCCATTCCCTTATGGCCATCCCATTGGAGATACCAAGGTTCTTTCCAAGCGAGAGGGATACCCGAGGGGTTATCCAGATATACTTTCCTGAACGTGGCAGGGAGTTCAGCCCGTTGGAGATCAAGATTGCCGAGCTTCTGGCCAAACGTCTAAGTTACGTAATTGCACGCAAAAAAATCATCTCCATGCATCGGCTCAACGAGAAAAAGGACGCCATTGTCCGGCATATTTTCCGCAGGCTAGGAAGACGCGGCGGAATAAAGATGAAAGAGGTGTTCAATGCAGTGATACCCGAGCTTGCGGATGTGGTCAATGTGCAGAGCTGCGCCCTGTTCTCGGTCACCGGCGACTATCAACACGTGACATTGGAGGCTGGTTATCCCGAGGGAACCGGTTACCACGGAATCGGCCAAAAGTTTGCGGTTAGTACGGAACCGGCCTTCGAGATAATTCTTGGACTGAGAGAATATGAAGGCGATGGATCCTATGAAGTTGTGTCTCCATCCTATATTTTGGTGGTTGATCCTCAAAAAACCAGCATAATATCTCCACGCATGAAGAGATTTGCCCAAGAGCACAATATTAATTCCATCCTCTATATCCCACTTTATGTTGAGGGTGAGATCACGCACTTTATGACCTTTGATGCCATTGAGCAAAGGCAAAGATACAGGGATGACGAGATTGAGCTGTTTCTCTTTTTGGGCCAAGAATTGATGAAGGCCCAACGCATGGAAAGGCTTGATGACATACTGCATGACTTCAAGAACCCGGCAATCGCCTCAGCAGGATTTGCCAGAAGGCTGAAGAAAATGTTAGAAGACGGGCGGTTCGAGGAACACAAGGACCAGATCGAACGATATGTGGACATTCTGTTTGAAGAAACCAGCAGGATGCAAGAGTTGGCCCTGAGCATATACGCGGTTGGCAAGGAACAAGTGGTGGACATGAGTGAGATTCTGCGAAAGAGATTCGAGATAAACAAGGAGGCAATTAGGGAACAATTGAAACAAAACGTGATATTAAGGGAGGGACCATTTGTTGGAGGGCTCAGAGTCAGTTGTTTCCCGATACACCTGGAGAGGGTCTTTGACAACCTCCTAAATAATGCCACAAAGGCCATACCGCTAAAGGGCGGAACCCTTTCAATCAGGACATTCGAAGATGGTGAGTGGGCTTGCGCCGAAATAACAAACACCGGCAGGATTCCCGAGGAAGACAGAAAGCGCCTGATGCAAGGTGAAGGCAACGAGGGAAGAGGTTTGTATATCACTTATAGGATTATGAGGTTACTTGGAGGAAAAATAGAGGTTGAATCCAGGAAAAACACCACAACCTTTATAGTGCGGCTGCCTATACACTGGGAAGAGTAAGATGCCGCTAGATTTTGACCCATGGAATATGGAACAGGGGAGGGCATGAACGATCTAGACGCTATCTTAGAGAGGCTCGAGCGCAATGAGGAAATAGCGAGAAAATTCTTTGAAGTTGAGGTAACAATCCTTTCGGTATTGAACTTCAAAGACCTCTTTGAGAGGCTCTTGACTGAAATTCGTGAAAAATTCGCCATACCTTATGTATGGATTACGTTGACTGAGGAGGGAGACTTAGCCCCTCTAATTCCTGTGCTTTTTGACTCGGATGTGGTGAGGCAGAGGCTAAGCGTCGTCTCACGAGACACCCTGCTCGGACTCATTGGATCCTCTAGGGAGCCTATTCTTGTAAACGAGGACCTGAGCCCTTTTTACAAGCTTTTTCCTGACCACGAAAAATACCTTATACGCTCCCTAGCCCTAGCCCCAATTACGCTAAATGGGGACGTTGTTGGCACCTTGAACCTTGGGGATGCTTCGCCTGATCGCTATGTTCCGGGGATGGATACCACACTTCTTAAGAGGCTAGCCATAAAGGTATCGGTTTGCCTGTCCAACGTGGTGGCGCACGAAAGGGTCAAGCTGTCATCATCACGGGATGAAGTTACGGGTTTACTAAACGCGAGGGCCATTGAAGAAATACTGGCCAGGGAATTCCAGCGAGCCATACGTTACGAAAATACCCTATCGGTTATCCTCATGGAGATTGAAGACCAAGTGTCCCATGAGAGTAAAGGGAATTTACCCAGAGAGGTTGCAGGAAGGGTAGCGAAGGAGATGCGATCTTTGGTAAGGGTGACTGACGTGCTAGGGACGTATAAGCAAGGAGAATTTGTAGTTATCTTGCCCTCTACCACGAAAAAAAAGGCTATGAAATTGCTAGAGCGACTGTCCCTACATATATCTGAGAATCCGATTCAAGTCGAAGACAACTCAATTGAACTGCGCCTGAAAGGAGGAATAGCATCGACCGAGGATGCGGGGGTGATTGACGCAAGATCCCTGGTGAGAAGGGCCTCTGAGATGCTCGCGAGACAGAGAAGAGGGGGGAAGTAAGGACGTAAGCAATTATAGTACCCCAGCCATTGAATGAGAGAGAGCAAGGCGAGACGTGCACGGCGAGGCCGGGACTCGTTACAAGACATTGGCCTGTCTTGCGGTTTACGAGAAATCCTATTGACAATACTGGTAAAGAGTTTAAGATTCTTCATAATAAGAGGCGGCGAATAGACAAACAATACATGGAGGTTAGCGATGCCAACATACGAATTCATTTGCAACAAGTGCAACAAGGAATTTACGCTGGTTATGCCTATCTCCGAATACGAAAAGAAGAAGATACGTTGCCCGAAGTGTAAAAGCACCCGTGTGAAGCAACAGATCACATCCTTCCAGGTTGTGACATCCAAGAAAAGTTAGGGCCACAACCATAGTTTGTGATGGGGTAATGTACCGAGATTGACAAAAGTTCTTGGTTCCACTAAAAGTGAAGGGCCGGTGATAGTGGCCCTATTTTTTTTGAGGGGGTACGAGAGCAATGAAATGCCCAATTTGCATGGAGGAGATTCCAGGGATTGAATGCCAGGAGTGCGGGGAGTCCAGTCCCGAAGAGGCCAAATTTTGCATGTATTGTGGAGCCCCGTTTCATCAAGAGGCATCGGACGCAAGTGATGACGAGGATGCGTTTGACATCGAGAATCGGATACTTTGTCCTGATGGAACATGCACTGGCATAATCGTGGACGGAAAATGTACAGAGTGCGGCAGGCCTTACGAATCTGGCCAAGAGGAGTAGAATGAATGTATGAGCTAAAGATAATTTCCCATTTTGCAGGTGCGCACCAGCTTCGTAATTTTAAGGGCTCGTGCGAGAGACTACATGGCCACAACTGGAAGGTGGAAGTGCACGTTAGGGGCGAGCAATTGGGAGATGACGGGACATTGGTGGATTTTCATGATGTGAAAGAGGCGACCAACAAGGCCCTTGAAACCCTTGACCATGAATTCCTAAACGACCTTGAACCATTTCGCGAGGAGAACCCCTCTTCGGAGAATATAGCAAGGTATATTTTTACCAGGGTGGCCGAAGAGCTGGCTGATAGGCCTGTGGCCGTGTACAAGGTGACGGCATGGGAGTCGGATACAGCGTGTGCGAGTTATTACGGAGAGAGTTAGGAGTGGTCTAAAGTGAGCTGGAGTTCGTTGACCGTGCACCGTTCACTGTTCACCGTTTACCGTTTGCCGTCATTCAATATTCGATATTCGATATTTGCTCACACAAAGAAGTGGGCTGCCACCCGCCTAAGGGGCGGGATGAAAGGCTCTAGGATGTAAGGAGCGGGCCTAAGCCGCTTGAGGCCGAATGCTTCTTGCCTCGAGCGAAGGGGCCCTGGTTTCCTGATGCGTCCATTCCTCATCCATGAGGGTGGTGTAAAATGAAAATAGTGGCCATCATTCCTGCAAGATATGGATCCAAAAGGTTTCCGGGTAAGCCGCTGGCTGAAATTGCCGGCAAGCCCATGATACAGCGGGTGGTGGAGCAGGCCCGCAAATCTTCCAAGCTGAGTGGAGTGTATGTGGCCACTGACGACAAGAGAATAAGAGAGTGCGTGGAGGCATTTGGTGGCAGGGCCATTATGACCTCAAGTGAGCACGCATCCGGCACAGATAGGGTACATGAGGCCGCTACTACGATAGGGCTGAGGCCAGAGGATATCGTGATCAATATCCAAGGTGACCAGCCACTTTTCCCTCCAAGTCTCGTGGATAAGTTGGTTAGACCCCTGGAGGAGGACCCAGATCTTTCAATGGCGACGTTATATTTCGCCGTTCGAGGGAAACAAGAGGGGAGCAACCCAAACCACGTTAAGGTTGTCATGGACAACAGGGGCTTTGCCCTTTACTTCTCGAGAGCGCCTATACCTTACTTCAGGGAAGCCGGGGCCAAGTCTTGCTACGCAAAACATTTGGGCATCTATGCATATAGGATGAAATTCCTCTCGCGCTTTACCCAATTACCCGTGGGCCTTCTGGAAGAGATCGAAAAGCTGGAACAACTGAGGGCGTTGGAAAATGGATTCCGCATCAAGATGGTGGAGAGCCCCGTTGATTCAGTGGAAGTGGACATTGAAGCCGATATTGCCGACGTGGAAGACCTACTCGGAACCTCCCCCCGCGGTGCCTAAATGGCTTACGGACCCATGGCAAAGAAATGGCATATCCGGCCTAAGTCACCCTTGGCGCAAAAACTTGCCAAAAATCTAGGTATCAATTCCATCTTAGCCCAGGTCTTGATCAACAGGGGCGTGAGAGATGAAGAATCCGCAAGGGCATTTATGTTTCCAAGGCTTGCTGATATGCCAGATCCCTGGCTTTTGCCGGACATGGAAAAGGCAGTTGATCTTGTGTGCACATCCATAGCCAACCAGGACCCCATTACGATTTATGGCGACTACGATGCCGATGGCTTAACAGGGGCATGTCTCCTTTACCATTTTTTCAAGGACCTGGGCGTTCCATGTGCTGTATATGTTCCCAATCGTCTAAAGGAAGGCTATGGCTTGAACCATGAGGCAGTGAGAAAGATACGCGGCGCTGGGCAAGGGCTCCTTATCACAGTGGACTGTGGGGTCTCCAATGAACAGGAAGTGGCCCTTGCAAGGGAATTGGGTATGAAGGTGATCGTCACTGACCATCACAGGATCCCAAAGGATATCCGATTCCATTGCCCTGTCATCAATCCCCAGAGGGCAGACTCGTCGTATCCCGGAATGGAGCTGGCAGGAGTGGGCGTTGCGTTTTTACTGGCTGTGGGGGTGCGGGCCAGGTTGCGGGAAAGGGGATATTTTGGGGGAAGGGCAGAGCCCGACATGAGGGATTTCTTGGACCTTGTGGCCGTAGGTACAGTTGCAGACCAAGTCCCAATGTTGGGGCAAAACAGGGCATTTGTAAAGTACGGCTTGAGCAGGCTGATGAGCACCAGATGGCCCGGGCTTGAGGCCCTGGTTGAGTCAAGTGCCGCTGACCCTAAGAATATTGATTCGACTGTGGTTGCCTTCCGAGTTGCCCCAAGACTCAACGCACCAGGAAGAATATCTTCCCCTGATATATGTCTTCGCATATTGATGGCTGAGGAAAAGGAATCGGTGGTCCAGCTTGCCAGTGAGATCAACGCTGTCAATGCCCTTCGCCAAAGACTTGAGCAGGATGTGCTGAGGGACATCGCCGGTGTCATTGAGCGGAATGAGTCAATCCTGGACAAAAAGGTACTGGTGTTTGGAAAGGAGGGCTGGCATGAGGGGGTTTTGGGAATTGTAGCATCAAGGCTGGTGGATAAGTATTATCGGCCAACCTTGGTTCTGACCTTTGAGGGACAAAAGGCAAAGGGTTCGGGCAGAAGTATTGACAAGTTCAATCTCTACGAGGCCGTTTGCAGAATAGGGGATCTGCTTGATAGATTTGGGGGCCACAGTCACGCGGCGGGCTTTTCTTTGCAAAGGGCCAAATTCAATGAGCTGAAAAAGACAATTACCGAAATTGCCGAGGAGTCCCTGGAGGGCGAGGACCTGAGACCGGTCCTCAATATTGATGCGGAGGTTCATTTCAAGGAAATCTCCAGAAAACTGGTGGACGCACTGGACACCTTGGCCCCTTATGGAAATGGGAATCCAGAGCCGATTTTTTGTACCAGGTCAGTCCAGGTCTTGGAGGCAAGGGTAGTTGGGGAAAAGCATCTTAAAATGTTATTGCGCGAAGACGGGAAACTATACGATGCCATAGGCTTTCATATGGGAACAAAGATCCCATGGGTTGGAACCCATATTGATATTGCCTACACGCCGAAGCTCAATAGCTGGCAAGGCTACGAGAGTCTTCAACTAAAACTGGCCGATTTCAGAGAACATGTCCCTTGAGCTACTATTCCTCGTCCTTGAATATCCTGGCTGCCAATTCAATGTCTTCAGGACAAAAGACAAAAAGGGATTTCTTGCCCCTCGGCAGGGCAGAACCATACACGTAGTTTATATTTATTCCCTCTTCACCAAATCTTTTTGCCATCCTGGCAAGGGTGCCAGGCTTATTTTCAATCTCGAGGGCGATAACTGGCATTATATCAAATACGTACTGTTCCTTGGACAGTAAATCGAGTGCCGTGTCTGTGTTGTCCACCAGCAGCCTGATGAGGGCGTAGTCAGCAGAGTCCTTTTGCATGGAACCATAGCTTGCTGCGGGGGCAATTCGCTTCAGGGACTTGCCCCTTGCTTTGAACAGCCCCTGCACGTAGTCAGAGGCGTCTTGTATGGTGAGGGCGTCAATATTCACCCCCGCTTCCCCCAGCATTGAAGAGAGCTTGCCAAGCTCTCCCGGCACGTTCTTGAGAAATAACGAGATTTCTGTTCTTACCATGGCAACTCTCCCCCTAGGCAGTAATCTTATTGAGTGCCTCTTTTTTCATAACCCTTCAAATAACGCATGAAGTCGGACTTGGTTGACAACACCAGTGTGCTTTCCTTGTCCAGGGTGTCCCTGTAAACCTCGAGGGTTTTCATGAAACTATAAAACTCGGGATCCTTTCCAAATGCCTTTGCGTATATGCGCGTGGCCTCTGCGTCGGCCTTGCCCTTTATTATCTGGGCTTTCATGTATGCCTCCGAGGTGATCTTTTTTAGTACCTTTTCCTTTTCACCTTCTATCTTTCTGGCTTCGCCCTGGCCCTCGGAGCGGAACTTTTCAGCCATTTGTTTCCGCTCGGCGATCATTCTGCCATAGACTGACCTCCTCACCTGTTCAACATAGTTGACCCTCTTTATCTTGACATCAACGAGAGAGATACCAAAGGCCTCCACCTTGGGCTCTGCCTGCTTTTTTACTTCCTCCATAATCTTGGCCCTGCCTATATTAACGGTGCTGAGCATCTCGTATTTTTCTTGGGTGGCAAGGCCCAGCTCCAGGGTGTCAAGCGTTCGGTTGCTCCTCCTGACCGTTTCGATCAACCGATGCGAGGTAACAAGGTTGCGGACGGCAGCGTCAAGAATGTCGTCAAGCCTTGCGTGGGCACCCATTACGTTGTTCACGGTTTGGAAGAACTTCAGTGGATCCACTATCTTCCACCGAGCAAAGGTATCTACCCATATGTAAGTCTTATCAAGGGTCGGTATTTGCCCAGGGTCTCCATCCCACTCGAGAAGGTTCTTGGGAAAGTAGTTGGCCTTTTGAACCATCGGTATCTTAAAATAAAGGCCAGGCTTGACAATGGGTTTTCCCACTGCCTTACCAAATTGGGTTATAACCACCTGCTGGGTTTCATCCACAACAAAGGCAGAGGAGAACAGCCCAATCAACCCTATTATTACCAGTACAATTATTACCTTTATTTTCATTTCTCCCCTCCTTTCTGGGCTTCCAGATTGAGGAATGGGAGAAGGTTTTTCTGCTCCGCATCCACAATGTACTTCTTACCAATCTTGGGGAATATCTCTGAAATGGCCTCAAGGTACAAGCGCCTTCTGGTTACATCTTTAGCCTTGGAATATTGTTCATAAAGGGCAAGGAACCTGGCGGCATCACCCTTTGCCTTGTTAACCCTCTCCAGGGCATAGCCTTCAGCGTATCTTACGGTCTTTTCCGCATCGCCTCTGGCAGCGGGAATCACCTTGTTGTACTGTTCCCTGGCTTGATAAATCAACTTTTCCTTTTCCTGAATGGCCTGGTTTACTTCATTAAATGAGGGCTGGACCGGCTCAGGCACGTTTGTCTTTTTGAGTTCCACGTTTACAATTTTTATTCCCGTTTCAGCTTCATTGAGTTCCTTTTGTAGTAGTTGTTTTGCCTCTGCCGCAATCTCCTCCCTTTTGCTTATGACTTCGCTTATGCTTCTGTCACCCACAACGAGCCTCATGGTAGCTTCCGCTAGGTCTCTCAATGTTCCTCTTGGGTCCCGGACCTTGAAGAGGTACTTATAAGGGTCGTTGATTCTATACTGGACTATCCAGGGTACGACGGCCACGTTAAGATCGCCCGTGAGCATGAGGGCCTCGGCCAGGTAAGCAGAACCAGTGGCATACCTGGTTCTCACACCGGCCTGTATGGTCCTGAAGCCGAATTCCTCCTTGAATACATACCTGACTTTGACTTTCGTGACCTTCTCAATGCCCGCGGGAAGCTTGAAATTGAGGCCTGGCTGTGTGGTCCTGATGTATTTTCCGAACCTTTGGACAACGCCTACCTCATCTACCCCGACAGTGTAAAAGCAACTGTAACCGAGGATAAAGAGTATGATAATTATGACTATGAACCCAATACCCCGAGGGAATTTTGCCCTTGCGCCCTTGACCTTCTCGAAGATATCCTCCACATTCGGCGGGCGGCCTCCAGAAGGACCTTTTTTCTGTTGTTGCAGTTTGTCCCAATCCCAGGCCATGTAGTTACTCCTTCCTTTATGAGTCTATTTTTATCCGGTTTAGGGGCAATAAGCTAGCGGCTTTTTCTCGACACCCTGTGTTTTGAAGGACTATGTCACATTGTCATTCCGAGTCCCGCGTTGGCGGGGCGAGGAATCTGGAAGTCATAACCGCTAGGAATTAATGATTTCTCGCCTTGCCTGCCTGGCCGACCAACTAGCGGGCAAGTTCGAAATGACAAAAAAGCCGAAAACCAAAATATTGCGCACCTGAACAATCGGGATCACTCCACACCCCAATTGCATAGGATTTATAGCATGAGGATATAGGGAAACCGCTATGGCGTCAAGGAGATAATGAAGCTATTATGTTGACAGCTAAGCAGCAAAATTTTACCCTGTTTGCATGGGCGAGCAGCATAACAAACCATTTCATTCTTTGGGAGAAATATTGGCATCTCTTTCGGGGCCTAAGGGATTGCCTTTTGATCTTAAGGATGCAGAGATATGGCAAGTTTGGGAAGAGGTGGTGGGCCCGGTGATAGCTTCCAATGCAAGGCCCTCTGTGATTAGAAATGGAGTGTTGACCATTGGCGTCAGGCAACCCATTTGGCTCCAGGAGCTGAAGTTTATGGCAGAAGATATCAGGGGCAAGCTCAACGAGAGGCTTGGAAGAGAAGCTGTTCGTGACATACGATTTAAGTTAATATCAGTGCAGGGGCGAGGGAAGTGATAGACTGACCCTTCCTGCCAGCCTATCCATGAGGAATAATAGAATAATCACCTTGGCCCACGAGGGGAGCCTCAATGTTCAGTCCCGGCCTTCCCCCCAGGACAGCCTCAACCAAGACGAGCTTGGCTTCTGCCTCTAACGCTGGGTACTGGATGCGGATGCGCTTGGGTTCCAACTGAAATTTCCTTAACTGCGAGATGACGTGGGCTAGGCGTTCGGCCGGATACACAATAGCAAGTCTGCCCTTTGGGCGCAGAATCGAGCGTGTCGTACGCAGCACATCTTGCAAACACGCCATTATCTCGTGCCTGGCAATCGCCTTCTGCATATCTGGGTTAAGGCGACCGCTCTTGGGCTTGCGATATGGCGGATTGCAAATGACGAGGTCTGCGCAGCGCGGCATGAGAGGGCACGAACGCAGATCCGCCATGATTACCGACATTCTATTTGAAAGCTGATTTAGCATAGCGTTCCTAATGGCTTGGCTCGCCAATTCCTCCTGTATTTCGATGCCAATGGCATGTTTGATCTCTTCCTTCGTAAGAAGTAATAGGAGTATGATCCCGCAGCCTGTTCCCAATTCGACTATCACATCATCTTTTTTAACTGTGGCAAACTCGGCCAAGAAAACCGCGTCAATGGAAAAGCGATATCCGGATTTCGACTGAATAAGACGAACCTGCCCATCCATAAAAGAATCTATTATTTCACCATCCCTGAGTTCTATGTTTCTAGAATGATTCAATGGTTTCATGGGGATCTATCTTGTTAAATACCAGGCCGGTGATTACCTTTGGGTAAAAATAGGTCGATTTCCTTGGCATTACGAGAAAGTTTCGGGCGACCTCTTTTACTTGTTCTATCTTAGTGGGATTAAGGAAGAAGGCCATTTGGTAATTGCCTTTGTGTACGGAGGCCAGTGCTTGAGTCAGGCTGCTTTGGTAATGAAAATTTTCCTCATCATCTAGTTGATCTCGCGAGAAACCAAGCCCCTTCTGAAGCAGAAAACGAGAAAGAACTAACACGTCCAGTTCTTGGAGTGCAGGATGTAGGTCATCGCCCATGATTCGTCTCTTTTCTTCCTTCAAGGTCATGACATAGCAGCAACTGCTACCATTGGGGTAAAAGCCAAGGACACTCGCTGATCTACCCCGCTCAGCCAATTGCTTCTCAACCTGTTGAGCCATTTCATAGTAGCCGTTGCCAGAGAGCGGCAGTTCGCCTATATCAAACCATGTCTTTGCTTTTTCCAGGAAATGTTGAACGTCAAATTCGGGAACCCACTTTATGAGACGGTGAGAGGGAAGTATAGTAAGGCCTTCGTCGTTCATGTTGGTTAGATACATCATTACAAATTCATAGGACCTATTTGGGTTGCGCTTACCATACCTTGCCCTCATAATGTTTCTGAAATTGCGGGATGTTTCGTAGCGGTGGTGTCCGTCTGCAATGAATATTGTTTTGTCTAACATGGCCTTAGACACCCTGCGAAATAAAGCCGGATTGTTTAGGATCCAGAATGAATGTTTGGTTCCATCTCCCAACTCAAATGAGACCACAGGCTCCTCATCAGCGTATGCCTTGCAGGCCTCAAGAACTTCGTTTCGCTCGTCTTCGTAGAGTCCAAATATTTGACTGAATTGGGTGTTGCAGGCCCTTAACAATCTGAGGCGATCATCTTTGTGGGCTGAGAAGGTCCGCTCGTGTGGAAGGATTACCCCGGAGTCTTCGTCTTCTATGCGGGTAAGGGCTATAAACCCCCACCTGGTTCTTTCCCTATCATTGTCTTGTGGGCGGTAAGTAAGAGACGAGAGATATATAGCTGGCTCACTGGCTCTTACCAGAATTCCATCGGATTCCCATCTGCGCAAGTAATCTGCGGCCCTCGTATAACGGTTGTCCCAGTCAGTATCGCCTGTTTTCTTCTTGCCAAGGATGAGCCTTATTACGTTATTTGGATGGGCCTGGTAGTATTGATCCTGTTGCTCTTCAGAGATGACGTCGTATGGGGGCGCCACCAGTTTTGAAAAGTCTTGCGCAAGGTGCGGATTATATGTAAATCCTCTAAACGGTCTAATAACTGCCATAACAGCTCACGTTAAATTCGATAGTAATGCCAAAAAACTTTATTATCTGAAAGGATGGAAAATTATGTCAAGCGAAAAGACTTCAAATTCAGTCGATCTAGTCATTAGGGCTGGAAGACTTCTTACTATGCGGCCTGGGGCGGCCCCAATCAACGATATGGAAGTACACATAAAGGACGGAAAGATAGCCGCCATTGAACCCAGTGAAGAGGGAGCCTCGCACAGCAGTGTTGAGACCATAGATGCCAGCGGGTGCCTGGTCATGCCAGGGTTAATAAATGCTCATACCCATGCAGCAATGACCTTATTCAGAGGACTTGCTGATGATATGCCTCTCAAGCAATGGTTGTTTGAGAAGATTTTTCCGGCAGAAGCAGAGTACCTCTCACCCCATAATGTTTATTGGAGTGCCATGCTGGCATTTGGGGAAATGATTTCGTCCGGAACAACATGTTTTTCAGACGGATATTTTTTTCAGGACAAGACCTTTGACGCAGCCATTAAGGTCGGTATTCGTGGCGTGATAGCGCAAGGTGTAATTGATTTTCCCGCCCCAGGCGTCCCTGATCCCGAAAAGAACCTT
The DNA here is from genome assembly GCA_011042035.1 of Desulfobacteraceae bacterium. GTDB lineage: Bacteria > Desulfobacterota > DSM-4660 > Desulfatiglandales > Desulfatiglandaceae > B111-G9. The sequence continues at coordinate 3,356 of DQZA01000151.1, read as the reverse complement.
GATGTTGGAACGAAGTTCATTGAAAGGTGGAAAGGCTTTTCCTCCCTTCTTACCCCCTCGCTTTTCTGCCATAGCCCGGTCACATGCTCAGAAAAGACCCTGATAGGGGCAATGGAGATATGTGACTCTGGGGGTGTTCCCATGCAGATTCACCTGTCCGAGACCCTGGAAGAAGTAAACACCATTATGGGTCAAAAAGGTATTAGGCCAGCGTACTATTTGGACCGTATCGGGATTTTAAAGGAATCGTTGATTGCTGTTCATTGTGTTCATCTTGAGGATGAAGAGATTCGCCTTTTGAAGGAGCGGGGTACAAGGGTGGTGCATTGTCCGGAGAGTAACATGAAATTGGCCTCAGGAGTATGTGCTGCTGAAAAGATAATCAATGCTGGCATCCCCCTCGGCCTGGGAACTGACGGTTGCGCCTCAAATAACGATCTGGATATGTTGAGGGAAATGGATAGCGCAGCAAAGCTGAGCAAGGTCAGCTCTGGGGCTCCTACCAGTCTCAAGGCTGAGGTTATTCTAAGATGCGCCACCATAGAAGGTGCAAGGGCCCTTGGACTAGATCAGGAAATTGGCAGTATTGAGATAGGCAAAAGGGCTGACATAATAGTAGTTGATCTGGATAAGCCTCATCTTCAACCTCTCTACGACCCTATCTCGAGCATTGTGTATTCGGCTAATGGCGGAGATGTTAGAGATGTGATAGTGGAGGGGAAGGTGTTGATGCGGGAGCGGAAACTTCTTACCGTGGACATGGAGGAAGTCATGTGGAACATCAAGAAAATTGCAAAACAAATCCAGGGCTGAACATAAGAGGTCCACTCAAGGGAGCAAGTTTCACCTACGAGCGTACCAAAAACTTCTCTGCCAATGCTATGGCCTCTGCGCTTGTCTCAACATATTGGACCCCTCCAATACTAGGCCATGTCTTGAGCCCAACAACAGGCTTTCCTATTTTCAGTGCCAGTGCAATCTCTGATAGTGTACCATACCCTCCAGAAATAGCTACAAGCGCTTTGCTGGCCCTTACCACCAGCGCGTTCCTGGCTTCTCCGAGCCCGGTTGGTATGGCAAGGCGTATATACTCATTGGCATCCGAAACGTTAAGGCCTGGGAGGATGCCAACAGTCATTCCCCCGGCCTCATTGCAACCCTGAGCAGCGGCTTCCATGACTCCTCCTAGGCCACCGCATATAAGTATCCATCCCTTTTGCCCAATACGGTATCCGATATCTCTTGCAAGTGCATAAGTGGCAGCGTCGCAGGATCCTGCCCCTATTACGGCTATATGAGGGGGCCTATCCATTGTGCACCTTCTTTGATCAGAAGATCTCTTGGCTATGGAAAATATTTGAATTTATAGCGATTACCTGTTATGGTCAAAACCTTCTAAATTTGTGATGAAAATAGTCCAAGAAGCATAAAAAATCAATCCGAATAATGAGGTCATCTGAATATGGGAAAGGGAAAGAGGTTTAGCTTTGGACTCGCACTTATAATCATACTTTTGGTTCTTGGCGCCCTGGCCTGGTTCCTGGTCGTGATCTTTGAAGGCGAAAAACCCTTAGCCATACTTGAACCTTCTCCTTACTACATCAGTGGCCCAAAGGAATTTCACGTTAAAGTAGCAGATAAGAAGAGTGGACTTAAGTCCCTGAGTATAAGAGTGGTCCAGGAGGGACGGAAGGTCATCGTGCTGGACAGGAAGTTCCCTTACAAGGGGCTTCTTAACAAAGAAGGGGAGCATGAATTTGAGAAAAGCTTTGTGTTAGACCCGTCTGTGTTTGACCTCGGCCAAGGGGGAATAGAACTCATCCTGGAGGCTAGGGACTATTCCCGGCGCAACGGTGGTGACGGGAATCTTAGTGTAATTCAAAGGAAGATGGTCGTAGATACCATTCCTCCGTCCATTAGACCTGTCAGCCGAATGAATTATATTACCGTTGGTGGCGCGGGCCTTATTGTATACGAAGCTTCGTCTGATACAGTTCAAAGCGGTGTGTATGTTGATGATATGTTTTTCCCTGGGTTTCAGGCAGGAGAGGGTTACCCGGCCACGGCTCATGTGTGTTACTTTAGCGTGCCATACTATGTAAAAAAGCGCCCGCAGCTCTATTTATGGGGGAAGGATAAGGCAGGAAATGAGTCAAAGGCGGGGTTTTACTATCGTATAAGAAGGCGTAATTTTCGAAGGCAAACTATTAATATAACGGACCGCTTTTTGAGGAAGGTCTTGCCTTATTTTTCTTTTTACCAATTTCCCCCTAACTTGTCCGATGTGGAAAAGTTTCTCATAATCAATCGTAAACTCCGAAAGGAAAATGCGCAGGCCTTTTATGAATTAAGAAAAAAAACATCGAGCGAGCAACTTTGGGAAGGACCATGGCTTAGGCTGAAGAATTCCGCGACCATGGCACGTTTTGGAGATCACAGGACCTACTACTATAAGGGAAAAAAGATAGACGAGCAGACTCACCTGGGAGTGGATCTTGCTTCATTGGCCCATTCCAAGGTGCAGGCGGCAAATAGCGGGAAGGTTATTTTCGCGGACCGGATTGGTATTTACGGGCTTACGATAGTCCTTGACCATGGCCAGGGCCTTACTTCCATTTATTCGCACTTGAGTCAGATATTGGTAAACGATGGGCAAACTGTCTCCAAGGGTCAGGTAATTGGGGTTACTGGCCAGACAGGCCTTGCAGGAGGAGATCACCTGCATTTCGGCGTGATGGTGAATGGGGTGTTTGTTAATCCCGTGGAGTGGTGGGACGGTCACTGGATTCGAGACAACGTGGTTCGGAAGCTCAAGATGCTAAGAAGCGCATCAACAGGAGCTGGCTAGGTTCAATTGAGCGGCCTGAAAAAAAGATCTGCTCGTGCTTCTCCATTGTAAATCTTAGCGGAACCTACATACTGCCCGGTATCATCCTTCTTGCATCATCAACTGCGACAGTTACACCTGCTTTTTCTTTCTTAATGATCTATAAGAGATGAAGCTTAGCAATACTGAAAGGCTTTCCTCTTTACCCGCACAGAGATTTTCATTATAAGGTAACGAGTTACGGTTTCTATTGGCACGGGAAGACTTAAAGAGGTTGCCAAGGAACGCGAAAGTGGAGTTACCAATGACCCGCCTGGCTAAGGGGGTAGGAGGCAGGGGCCAAGTTTGCGGGAATGAGGGAAAGGAAACTTTTTGAGGACTTTCAAAACGAACAAAGGATAACAAGCATGGGAAATATCTTTCAATACGAAATACTGGGGAATAGCGCGTGGCGAATCCTTACTCTATTTGGCATAGTTCTGCTCTCATTGTTCCTGGGGAAGTTGGCTAAATTAATATTAGTCAAGTT
>DQZA01000267.1 GCA_011042035.1 Desulfobacteraceae bacterium | reverse complement strand
TATGCCAGAGGGACATGGACTCATCACCCAAAGGCCTTTTCGCTCCCCGCATCATACCATCTCCGATGCTGGCCTTATAGGGGGTGGGCAAAATCCCAAGCCCGGCGAAGTAAGTTTGGCTCACAACGGAGTCCTTTTCTTGGACGAATTACCAGAGTTTCGCAAGAATGTCCTAGAGGTGTTGCGCCAGCCCATGGAAGACGGCCAGGTGACAATTTCACGGGCCAATTCCCGGGTTACGTATCCTGCAAATTTCATGCTTATAGCTGCCATGAATCCGTGTCCGTGCGGCTTCCTGGGGGACGTCAAAAGGGAGTGCAGATGTACGCTGCTCCAGATCCAGCGTTACAGGTCAAAGATATCGGGTCCCCTGATGGATAGGATAGATATACACATAGAGGTACCTGCCGTGGCATACAGGGATCTTGCAGAGACCAGAGAGGGCGTTGGCTCGGCTGAGATGCTGGACAGAGTGATTGCAGCGCGCAGAATCCAGGCACAAAGATTCAAGGGAACCAAAATACATAGCAATTCCATGATGAGTAGCAAGCAGATTCGGGAGTACTGCAGAGTCAGCCCAAAGTCAGGGGAATTGCTTGAAAAGGCAATGGACAAATTAGGACTCAGCGCCAGGGCCCACTCTCGGATCCTTAAGATAGCCAGAACTATAGCAGACCTGGAAGAATCCCCCGATATCGGCCCAGCTCATATTGCTGAAGCTATTCAGTACAGGAGCCTGGATAGGAGGCTGACTATATAGCTTAAAGCCCAAGGGCTCAGGTCTAAGACCGAATGTGGCCAAAGATTAATGGAAAAGTGACAGGTAGGCCTCCCAGTAAACCACAACGGTGAGAATAACAGCATAAAAGCCAAACAGCAGATTAGCGGGTATCCTAACCTTGTTGCCGAAAAGGTCCTCGCTTGCAAGGATGAGGAAGATGGTGCAACAGGTTACACTGTTATATTCGTAGAGCACCGTGGCACAGAGCATGCTATTATGCGTAAGACAAAAAGACTCGTTGACAAAATGCGCGTAATGACTAGAATAATATCAGTTGGAAAACAGAGGAGTAGGAAAATGGAAGGAGATCTGTCCGATAAGCCACATCAATGGATACACCTCAAGTCAGGTGTGTTGATTACTTTTCTAATTGCCGTCCTGTTAGTGCCCGCAACCTCTAGCAAAGATTCTATGCCACTATTTAAGGTAAAGGCAGGAGTGCATTCGCAGCGTGTGGTTAAGTTGGCTAGGGTAGAGAATCCCGAGACAAGTGGCCCCATAAGAAAAGACGAGGCCATCGCAAAGCCTCAAGCCGAGCAAGAAGCACAGGGACAGGAAAGCCTCCCTGAGGCCAGACCTGCCTCCAAAGTAGCAGAAAGCAAAAAAAACAAAGAACAGCTGCATGCCATTATCGAGCAAGTGGCCTCCCGCTACAATGTGGACCCGGCATTGATAAAGGCAATTGTCATGGCGGAGTCCGGTTATAATCCCAAGGCGGTTTCCAAAAAGGGAGCAATGGGCTTGATGCAGCTCATGCCCAGTACCGCGCAAGAGCTAGGAGTAAAAAAATTATTTGATCCTAAAGATAATGTTGAGGCAGGCGTAAGATATTTCAAGCAGCTCTTGCGGCGATTCGGCGGTGACGTAAGGTTGGCCCTCGCTGCTTACAACGCGGGCAGCACCAAGGTGAGGAGATACCGAGGCGTTCCCCCCATTGGGGCCACAAGATACTACGTGAAAAAGGTCTTTCATTACTATAGGCTCTACAAGAAAGACTACGTCACTAAAACCGACGCATAGCTTACCTCTTTCTCAGGCCTTTTCGGCTTGACCAAAAACCCCAAGATACGTTAGAAGTGACTCACCATTTCGCGCCTTGCCAATGGTGTGTGGCGCAGAAAAATGGTGTTTATCCCATTTGACGAGGATGTTTAGCCATGGAACAAACGACGGTCCAAGGGCAGTCAAATCTGGTAAGGGAAGTTTTGGAAAAAGGCATCTGCGTAAGGTGTGGGGCATGTGTTGGGATTTGTCCTTACTTTCAATATCACGACGGAAAGGTTGTTGTGAGTGACTGGTGTCAGACCTCAACATGGCGTTGTGTTCAGGTCTGCCCCCGGCTTCCCTATGACCGAGCCTCTTTATACGACTATTTCTACCATGTAAACGATTGCACCGACGCCATAGGACCCCACAGGCAGGTGGTCGCCGCCAGATCTGGTGACAAGCTGGTCCGCAGTGCCGCTCAATATGGTGGTGTGGTGACAGCGCTGGTTATTTTCGCAATGGAAGAGGGCTTGGTCAATTCCGCGGTACTTACCGATAGGGGCGGAGACCTCGCCCCAAAAGGGGTTCTATGTAGTGACCGCGAGGCCGTACTGGGATGCGCAGGGTCTCGGTACAGTGCTTCGGCCGCCCTTTCAGAGCTCAATTTGGCGATCCAGGCAGGCAACGATCGTCTTGCATTCATTGGGCTTCCCTGTCAAATGGAGGCCCTTGGCAGACTGAGCCTTTCGGAGCCTGACGGTCAGGAGAGGGCAGGGCATGTTGAACTGAAGATAGGGCTATTTTGTACCTGGGCCTTGGACTACCGCGCCCTTCGTTCATATCTCAAGACAAAAGGGATCGTGGAGATTCCTAAGAAATATGATATCCCTCCTCCTCCCTCGGAAGTTTTTATAGTAGAGACAAATAACGGAAGGATGGAATTTCCTCTTTCTGAGGTTAGGGAAATTGTCCAGCCTGGCTGCAGCGTGTGCGAAGACATGACCGCGGAGTTTGCTGATATATCTGTTGGCACCCTTGAGGGTGACAAGCAGTGGAACACGGTAATAGTTAGAACCGACAAGGGCATGGAATTGTTTGAAAAGGCCTTAAGGGCAGGGGTGCTGGAGCAAAAGGAGATACCGTCGAGCAACCTTGAACACCTGAAAGAGGCAGCCTCCAATAAGAGAAAGAGGGCACTGCGAGCCAGGGGAGAGGAAAGCAATGAATAGGATAAGTCAGAAAAAAGGCGGAACAAGAATGCTATTGCAGGCAAACGAGGCCATTGCCCGCGGGGCCCTTGAGGCAGGGGTGATATTCGCTGCGGGTTATCCAGGAAATCCTTCCTCGGAGATTATAGAAACGTTGGCTAAGGCCTCCCGCGATTTACCCATATACGTGGAGTGGTCGGTAAATGAAAAGGTCGCCCTGGAGGCCGCTACAGGGGCATCCTTTGCCGGTTGCAGGGCAATTTGCAGCATGAAGCAAAATGGTGTTAACGTGGTTTCCGATTTCTTGACCAATTTGAGCCTCTCTGGCACCAAGGGGGGCCTTGTTCTGGTGTCCTGTGATGATCCTGGCGGTATATCCAGTACCAATGAGGAAGATGCCAGGGCCTTTGCACCCCTTTCGGATATACCCCTTCTTGAGCCCTCCTCACCACAGGAGGCCCTGGACATGGCTCGTTGGGCCTTTGATCTGTCCGAGACAATAAATAACATAGTCATGATTCGCAGTGTGTCTCGCCTTTCCCATTCAAGATCAGATGTTCAGGTCAAAGACCTGCCTGATTTTGATGTGCAACCCTACTTTGATACAAAGGTGTCTTTTCACACCTTTCCAATTGTCGCCAAGCATCAAGCGAGGCACGAAAAGCTAAGGATGGCAGAAGAACTCTTTGAAAACTCACCCTTTAATTTTTACCGCGGACCATCGCGTCCCGAGTTGTTGGTCATAGGATCAGGCTGTGCCGTGGACTATGCCATTGACGCCATTGAAATAATGAGCTTATGGGAGCGCGTAGGCGTCCTGAAATTGGGCACCACGTGGCCACTACCAAGAAAGCTATTGTTGGAGAACCTACAGAAATCGGAGAGCATACTTTTTGTAGAAGATGTGGATCCATTCATTGAAACCAACGTCAAGGCACTGGCAGCAGAGGCAGCACGGCAAGTGGGTGTAAAGACCTTTCACGGAAGGGGTAGTGGTGATTTTCCTTTGTGCGGAGAACTTGGGCCATCGCACCTACTGGAGTTTTTTGGCAACTACTTCGATCTGGACTGGAAGGATCAAGAGTTCAGGAACAAGATGGGAAGCCTTACAAAGGGCAAAATTCCACCAAGGGAATTCGGCTTTTGCCCGGGTTGTCCCCACAGGGGGAGTTTTTATGCAATAAAGACCGCCCTGGCCTGGGATGACAGGGACGGGTTTGTTTCAGGGGACATAGGATGTTACACCATGGGCATTTGGCCCACTGGATTCAATCAAGTCAAGTCAGTTCACGCCATGGGTTCAGGCTCAGGGATTGCCTGTGGATACGGCAAGCTTGAAGGTTTTGGCTTTGATCAACCGGTGATAACCGTTTGTGGTGATTCCACTTTTTTTCACGCCACCATACCTGCCCTTGTAAATGCCAGATTCAATAACGCTGATATCCTTCTAGTCGTACTGGACAACAGTGCCACGGCCATGACCGGGTTCCAGCCCCATCCCGGAACCGGGAAAACTGCCATGGGACAGCCAACTCAACCAGTTGACATAGCCGCCTTGTGCGAGTCAATGGGGCTTGAAGTTCATGTGGGCGATCCCTATGAGATGAAGGAAACGGCCCGAAGGTTATACGATCTCATGCAAAAACAAGGGCCCAGGGTCATGGTTCTGAGGAGGAAATGTGCCCTTGTCCAGGGGCGAGAAGGTGGTTTCCCCTATGACATGCATGTGGATCAATCACTCTGCGTGGGGGAGGAGTGCGGTTGTGGAAGGTATTGCACGCGCATCTTCAGATGTCCCGGACTCATTTGGGATAAGGAGAAGAAAAAGGCAATGATTGATCAGGTAATTTGTGTGGGCTGCGGAATCTGTGCTGAGATTTGCCCACAAGGGGCCATAAAAAAAGAGGCTAAAGGCTAAAGGTCAAAGGCCAGGCGTAAAGAGGAGCCAAATATGGAGCTGAATGTGATAATTACGGGTGTAGGGGGGCAGGGAAATGTCCTTGCTTCACAAGTATTGGGAAATGCCGCTGTGTACAAGGGATTTCATGTAAGCATCGGTGAGACCTTTGGGCTATCGCAAAGGGGTGGTGCGGTAATGAGCCACGTGCGGCTTTTCAAAGAACCCAGGTACAGCCCTCTCATTCCACCAAACAGGGCTCACATTGTAGTTGGACTCGAGCCCTTGGAGACCCTTCGAATCGCCCAGGACCACGCAAATCCTGAGACCCTATTTATTGTAAATTCCAGGCCAATCTACCCCCTTAATGTGATAGCAGGGGACGTGGACTACCCTGATACGGCTTGGATAAGGCAGGTACTGGAACAAGGTGGTTCCAGGTTATATTGGCTCGAAGGCACCCAGTTAGCAATTGAGTTAGGCGGGCCCATAATGCTCAACATGGTAATGTTGGGCGCGCTTTGTGCAATCCAGTCATTTCCGCTGGAGACCAAGGACATAAAAGACATCTTGGGGGAAATCTTTCCGCAATCAAAGCTGGAGGTAAACTACAGGGCCCTGGATATGGGCGAGGAACTCATAAGTAATTATGAAAATTGACCTCCACATACATTCCAAGGATTGCTCGGATGGCCGCCTACCTTTGGGAGAAATTTTTCAGATTGCCCATGAGCGAGGCATAAAATTTATATCCATTACTGACCACGATGCCATCGATTGCCAAGGGCGAGCAATCTCCCTTGCTAGAAAGTACCATATATACTACTTAACCGGTGTCGAGCTAAACATCAACTTTTCCGCTCCCGGATATAACCGCGGCAAGGCCATATCCCTTGACATCCTTGGTTATGGGTATAACCCTGAAGATGATGCCATTAAGGCCAAGACCCGGGACCTACGCGAGCATAGAGAAAAAAGGGCTCGCGAGATACTGCAACGGATAAACTCTGAGCTGGAGAAGGAAGGGATTAAACCTCTTGGCAATGAGGACATGGCTGCCATCGAAAGCAGTGTTGATGGCGCCTTTGGTCGGCCCCATATTGCAAGGTATATGGTGCACAAAGGTCTTGTGAAAAACGTAAAAGAGGCATTTGACAAATACCTGGTTCGGTGTGATGTGCCAAAGTTTCCTTTGAGTCTTAAGGAGGCCTCTAGACTTATAAGGAATGCCGGGGGTAAGGTGGTGCTGGCCCATGGTAATGACCCTAATGGGACATCCCTGTACTCATTTACAAGCGACCTTGAGGAGCAACTTCGCATAGTCAAGGATTACATGCTCGAGTATCTGGATGGCCTGGAGTGCTGGCACAGCCGCCACGATTCAGCCACCACTGATTCCTATCTTGCCTTTGCAAGGAAGCACAGGCTCCTTGTTACCGGAGGCTCTGACTGTCACCAGAATCCCGTCAAGATAGGGACACTGGACATTCCTTCATACGTGGCGGATCAATTCCAATTCATATAGGAGCTTTACCAATCATGTCCACCATGATCGAAGATTTATTAAGGCCCGAGAACCTCCCTGATCCCACAGATACCGTGAAACTTGTTCAAACTCACATATCCCTGGTCTTTGTGGCCGACCGTTTCGTTTACAAGGTCAAGAAGCCAGTCAATTTTGGTTTTCTGGACTTCTCCACCCTGGATAAAAGGAAGTTTTATTGCCACAAGGAAATAGAATTGAACAGCCGGTTGAGCAAAGACATTTATCTGGATCTCTTAGCCGTTACGCGCCATTGGGACAACTTCAAGATAGAAAGCGCCCCCAGCGGAGAGGTGGTGGATTATGCTGTTAAGATGAGGAGAATCCCTGAAGAGGGGCTCATGAAAAACCTTTTTTCCAACAGGAACCTCACGCGGCAACATCTGCGGCGACTGGCAAGGGTGCTGGCAGACTTCCATAGCCAGGCTGATACTGGACCTGAGATTGAAGTGTTCGGACGTCCCGAAAGGTTCAAGATAAACACGGACGAAAATTTTGAGCAGGTGGAGCCTTACATAGGAATGAGCATTGATAAGGAGACATTCAGTGCCATCAAAGACTGGACCCTGCAGTTTTATGAAAAGAACGAGGACATGTTTTTTGAGAGGATAAAACAAGGAAAGGTCAAGGATGGTCATGGGGATCTGCACATGGAGCATATATGCTTCGAGGATGACAGGATCTCAATATTTGATTGCATTGAATTTAATGATAGGTTTCGATACGCGGACCAATTAGCTGACATTTCATTCCTTCTCATGGATCTTGATTTTCACGATGGTGCTGAGCATGCGAGGTTTTTCTGGGATTGTTATAAGGAGGCAGCTTTCGAGGGGGAAGCAGAAGGCCTCCTAACCTTTTATAAGGTATACAGGGCCTTTGTAAGGGGGAAAGTTAGCAGCTTTCAACTGAACGACCCAGAGATCCCGCCGGAAGGGAAGGAAAAGGCCGCTCAGATCGCCAGAAAATATTTCAGCCTTGCCCTCGATTATGTAAGAAAGCACTGAAGGAAATGCTTTTTGAAGAACCGGCGTCATTTGGCAGCAGGGGAACGGTGAAAACCAATGGCTAAAGTAGCAACATTTCTCAAAGTCATTGAAACAGAATTTCCCGAAGTGGCCCTTGTTCTCATGTGCGGCCTGCCAGCTACCTGCAAGACATGGGCTGCATCATTGATTTCTGAACGACGTGGTTACGAGCATTTGAGGACCGATATCATAAGGACAAAGCTTCTGGCACCCAAAGATATCTTCAACGAAAAGATGGCTTCGAACATGGATCAGCGCAAAAGGGTTTATGAGGTAATGTTTGAAAGGGCAGCCGAGCTCGCCTCTCATCAAAAGGGGATAATATTGGATGCAACGTTTGTCAAACAATCCCTCAGGCAAAGGGCAGCAGGCCTAGCCGCCCAGTTCTCAATCCCTTTAGCAATAGTCCACACTCAGTGTCCCGAAGATATTGCCCTGGAGAGGATATCGCGGCGAACTCCCGATAAATATGAATCCAATGCAATCACGCCCCAGGCATATTACAATAACCTCAAGGCCTTTGAACCCATTGACCTGGACGGAATCAAAGAAGAGTTTTGTGAGCTTGACCTGATGTATTTTCGTGTGGAGACATCCATATTGAATCCCGAAACATGGATTGTTGAGCAGTACATTAAGAAGTAAGCTCGATGGAGGAGGGCAACAGGAGTTTTGATGAAAACCTTGGCTGATCGAATAGCAGTTGCCACCAAGAAAGTCCCTGCTGACCTGGTATTGAAGGGCGGCTATGTTGTCAATGTCTTCTCCCATGAGGTGATAGAGGCGGATGTTGCCATATGTGGAGAGTTTATCGCAGCAGTGGGACCCGGGTACGTGGGTGAGGCCACCCTGGAGCTAAGTGGTAAGTTCGTAGCCCCAGGACTGATGGACGCACACATACACATGGAAAGCAGCATGCTTCATCCCAGGCTCCTTGCGAGCACATTGCTCAAGTGCGGAACAACCAGCATAATTGCAGATCCCCATGAGATTGCCAATGTTGCCGGGCTCCGCGGTATTGATTTTATGATGGCGGAAACCAGAGATCTTCCCTTTGATGTCTTTTTCATGGCCCCATCATGTGTTCCTGCCTCTGACCTTGAGACATCAGGGGCCGTGCTGGGTCGTGAACAGCTAAAGGAGCTGGCCCAGAACCCCAGGATTCTCGGGCTGGCAGAGGTAATGAATTATCCTGGTGTGGTGGCAGGCTTACCTGGACTAATGGAAAAAATCGAAGTTTTTCGCGATAAGATCATTGACGGCCATTGCCCGGGACTTAGTGCAGAGGGGCTCCAGGCATATGTGGCTGCTGGGATGAGGTCAGATCATGAGTGCACAACAAGGCCCGAGGTCCTAGAAAAGCTCCGGGCAGGTATGATGGTTATGATAAGAGAGGGGACCCTTGCCAAGAACCTAGAGGATCTTGCCCCGTTGATTAACCGAGAAACAGCGCAGCGCTTCTGCCTTATAAGTGATGACCTTCATCCCCAGGATATTTTACAAAAGGGACATCTAAACTACATATTGAGAAAGGCCGTTTCCCTCGGCATAGACCCTGTACTGGCAATAGAGCTTGTCACAATCAACCCTGCCAACTTTTTCAGGCTTTACGACCGCGGGGCAGTTGCACCAGGTTACAGGGCAGATCTTGTTGTTTTTAACGACCTGGATGGGTTTGAGGTTACCGAGGTAATCAAGAATGGAAGGCTTGTGGTGAGGGAAGGAGAGGGCTCAGATGAATTGAGGTTGGGCACGCTTTCTTGTCCCGAATCCCTAAGAATAATGTCCTGTGGTCCCGTGAGCCCTGACGGATTTTCCATCCCTTGCAAAGGCAAGAACAAGGCGAGAGTGATTGAGCTTATTGACGGCCAAATTGTTACAAGGGCAACCATTGAAGAAATTGAAGGTAGGGAAGGGCAGCTTGAACCTGACACAAAAAGGGATGTACTGAAGATAGCCGTTATCGAGAGGCACAGGGGAAGTGGAAAAATAGGCCTTGGGTTAGTCCACGGCTTTGGCCTCAAGCGGGGGGCCATAGCATCATCAGTGGCCCATGATTCGCACAATATTGTTACTGTTGGTGCCAAGGATGCAGACATGGCTGTCGCGGTAAACGAGGTAATCAAGATGGGGGGTGGGCTGGTGGTGGCCGATGGCGGCTCTGCTGTTGAAAGACTTGCGCTTCCCATAGCCGGTCTAATGACAGCGGAGCCTCTAGAAAATGTAGTTAGGGCGCTTGATTCTCTTTGCAAAGGGGCAAGGGAAACTCTCGGGTGTGGTTTGGAGGATCCATTCATGCCCCTTTCTTTCCTTGCCCTTCCAGTTATACCCGAGCTAAGAGTCACTGATATGGGCGTTGTAGACGTAAACCAATTTAAAACCGTCCCCCTTTTAATGTAAAAAAGGGGTGAGCGAGAGGGTCACAAGGTGAAAAAACAATTATCTGTGGGAATAGTATATAAGCATGACAACGACAAGGCAAAGATGGAAGCCTTGCGGCTTGGCGAGTGGTTTGAAGATCGAAATGTCAATGCAAGCGTGGAGCAAATGGAGTCCAAGGCTTCATTTGAAGATGAAATTCGGTTTGCAGCGCCCCAAGAAAAACCCGACTGGGCGGTAGTACTGGGTGGAGATGGCACTTTGCTCGGCGCTGCCAGGCGCATTGGCCGATTTGGCGTCCCAATCCTGGGCGTAAACCTCGGAGGCCTTGGTTTTTTGACTGGCATTCCCTTGTCCCGGCTCTATCCTGCCGTTGAAATGATGCTGAGTGGGCAATTGGAGGAAGAATCAAGGATTATGCTCCAGGCAAGGGTCCACAGGGAAGGGAAGGAGGTCTGCTGTTTTCATGTCCTCAATGATGTGGTGGTTAACAAGAGAACGCTGGCAAGAATAATCGACCTGAATGTCTCGATAAATGGCACGTTTCTAACCACCTTTAGGGCAGACGGGCTCATCATATGCACCCCCACGGGTTCTACGGCATACAATCTCTCTGCCGGGGGGCCAATACTGTATCCCACCATGGAAAGCTTTATTCTTACACCCATATGTCCTTTCACGTTAACTAATCGACCACTCCTCGTGCCCGAATCCTCAACTATAAGCATTAAGCTGGGCAAAAAGGCAGAAGGAACAGCCATATTGACCTTTGACGGCCAGGTTGGGTTTAATTTTTACTATGGGGATGAGGTAAACATTTCTAAATCTGATGAAAGGATCGTTTTGCTAAAGCCTCCGGACTACAACTTCTTCGATATTCTGAGAACAAAACTCATGTGGGGAGGCACCACATATAACAAAACCTCCTAATTCCCGCTCTCCGCCTTCAGGGGGACAGACTTCGCGCGAATGATAAAAGCAGGGGCTTTTTGACTTTTTACGAGATCATCAACCAATGAAGTGCGAAAAAGTAAGACTTAAAGTGAACCCAGCTCAGATATGTTACATTCGTAACACCTTGGAGTCATACGATGGGATGGCCCTTGTGCGCACAATTGACCCCAGGTCGGCACTATTAGAGGTGCATGTGGCCCCAGGGTGCAAAGATCTGGTATACTGTATCTTAGGCTCTCTCAAGAAAGAGGGTGTGTCAATTTTTTTGACAAAGGAGGGAAATTTTTAAACATGGCGGGCTCTTCGGCCAAAAGATTCTATATAAAAACCATGGGCTGCCAGATGAACGTGTATGATTCGGAGTACGTGGCCCAAAGGCTCATGGCCCTGGGGTGGTCGCCGGTATCAGAGCCAGCAGAAGCGGATCTTATCATCTTGAATACCTGCACCGTAAGGGCAAAACCAGAGCACAAGGCTGCTACCTTTATAGGGAAGGTTTCGCAGCTTAAGAAAAGAAGGCCGGAGCTGGTGTTGGGTGTTCTTGGGTGTCTTGCACAACAAGAAGGTGCAGAGCTCCTAAGAAAGTTTCCACGCGTCGATTTTGTGGCTGGCCCCAGGGAAATTCAGGGTGTTATCAATATAGTAAGGAAGGTAAGAGGTGGGGAAAGGGGAATAGTTGCCACGAGCCTGGAGCGACGGCCCCCAAGAACGCAGGTCTTCCAGGGTTATTTTGAAGGAAAGGTCTCGGCCTTCATTACAATAATGCAGGGCTGCGACAATTTCTGCTCTTACTGCATCGTACCATACGTGAGGGGTAGGGAGGTCTCGAGACCACCCCATGAGATACTTGAGGAGACAAAGATACTCATCGCCCAGGGCGTAAAGGAGATCACTCTCTTGGGACAAAATGTAAATTCCTACACCTTCGAAGAGAATGGCGCTAGGTGGGACTTTCCAGATCTCCTCAAACGGGTCTCTAGACTCACTGGATTAAAGAGGCTCAGGTTTACCACCTCACATCCAAAGGATCTCTCGCCAAGGCTCATTCAGCTGTTCGGAGAAATAGATAATCTATGCCCACATATACACTTGCCATTTCAGGCCGGATCCAATAAGGTATTAAAAAAAATGAATCGAAAGTACACTCGTGAACAATATATTGCACTAACTGAACAGCTTCGCAGGATCCGCCCCGACATTGCCATAACCAGCGACGTAATGGTGGGGTTTCCTGGAGAGACAGAAAGAGACTTCCGAGACACCATCGAGCTGGTCAGAGCCATACAATTCGATGGGCTTTTTTCCTTCAAATATTCTGATAGAAAAGGTACACTCGCAACAACATTTGATGGCAAGGTGCCCGAAGAAGAAAAGGCAAGGAGACTCCAACTTCTCCAAGAAATTCAGAAAGATATAACCATAAAGAAAAACAAGGCCTTGGAAGGCAAGATTGTAGAAGTCCTTGTTGAAGGGGAGAGTACGCGGGGAGGCCAGCAATGTGGCAGGACCCCTACTAATAAAATTGTCAATTTTTATTCAAATATTAATAGAGTAGGTCAACTTGTTAAGGTAATAATTGAAGAAGCGTTTGCTAACTCACTGCGTGGAACGCTCATCGAGATTAATCCATGAGCCAGGGAAAGTGAACACCATGGAATCGAATAAACTCCACGTGGAACCTATCCAAACGGACCCAGAAGATATAGATTACTCCGACGAGCTTATTCTCGTGGTCGACGATGAAAAGAGCGTCAGGCAATCCCTTGCTGATATGTTGAAGCATCTCGGCTTCAGGGCATTTTCTGCAGAGGGCGGTCCCATGGCTATTGAGCAGCTTAAGCAAAACCAAGTCACCTTCGTGATTACTGATATGAATATGCCCAAGATGGATGGTATGGAGCTGATAAAAAGGCTGCGGAAGGAACACCCAAACGTATCTGTCATAGCAATGACAGGCTATTCGAAGAATTACAAGTACATTGACGTTATAAACGCGGGTGCCACGGACTTTATAAATAAGCCGTTTGGCATTGAGGAGTTAGAGGCAAAGCTAAAAAGGGCCATTGTTGAACGAAACATTAGGAGAGAATTGAACAGGCTCTCAATAACGGATTCACTGACAGGCCTTTACAACCAGAGCCACTTTTACTGCCGCCTTAGAGAAGAAACACAAAGGGCAGCTCGCCAAGATCACCCCCTGTCAATTATCCTATTAGATCTGGACAATTTTAAATGGTACAACGACACGTACGGGCACTTGAGCGGCGACAAGCTGCTTCAGTGCGTAGGCCGCATAATCCGCAAATGCATCAGGGAAAATGTGGATACCGGTTATAGATACGGAGGCGACGAATTCGCCGTTATTCTTATTGATGCTGACATTGAGGTCGCCCGCCAAATTGCTCAAAGAATTCAGCATGCCATTAGCGAGGAATGCGGTATAGACGCCAGTTTTGGTTGTGCAACATTTGAGCCTGGCATGCAAGCTGAGGAAATCGTATCTAAGGCCGACAAAATTCTCTACCAAAGAAAGGGAGTGCACTTGAGAGGGGATAATTAGGAGGGCCTCGACGGTGGTTAGTTAAAGTTGAATATCAATATAATTTGTGTCTGATAAGATATATTATGTCAACTTCTAACAACTACCTGCTCAACTGACGTTAATTTCAACATTTCACACCCTCTTCTAATACCTGCTTATTCTTATTATTTTTTCTTGACAAGCGGTTATCATGAGTAGTAAAAAGAGACATTTTTTACGGAGGCCAGACCTGAATGAGTAGCGTTGTAAAAAAGCGAAGAAAAAAGATACGCAAGCACAAGTACAGGAAGATGAGAAAAAAGATGCGGCATAAAAACAAGTAACCCTCTTCCCCTCCTTTCAACTAAAGAAGGCAGCCTTTTTGGGCTGCCTTCTTTTTGGATCATTATGAACAATCTAGCTATTTGCTGTAGTCATACCATCCGCCGCCGGTCTTCCTACCGAGTCTGCCAGCGCGGATCATGGTCTTGAGAAGATTCGGCGATACCCATTTGGACTCCTTGTTGAGTTCCTTGTAAAAATATTCTGCGACAAAATACGCAATGTCAATGCCAGTGAGATCCATGAGTTCAAATGGCCCCATTGGGTAATTCAACCCATTTTTCACGGCGGTGTCCACGTCTTCAATACTGGCAATTCCTTCCTCCACGATCTTTATGGCCTCTATCATGTGAGGAATCATTATCCGGTTTACGATAAAGCCTGGGGAGTCTTTCTTAACCTCCACTGTTATTTTTCCCATCTTTTTCGCTAGTTCGGTGGTGGTGGCCACGGTCTCATCGCTGGTAAAATACCCCCTGATAACCTCAACCAGGCGCATCAAGGGAACGGGGTTGAAGAAATGCATCCCACAGACCTTGTCAGGCCTAGAGGTGGCGGCCGCTATCTCCGTAATGGACATGGAGGAAGTATTTGTGGCGAGAATAACCTCTGGCCGACAAAGCTCGTCCAATTCTTTAAATACCTGCTTCTTAAGATCCAGGTTTTCAATAACAGCCTCCACCACAAAATCCACGTCCTTCAAATCGGCCATGTCAGTTGTACCCTTTATTCTGCCCAGGATCGCGTCCTTTTCGGAGGCCTCTAGCTTTCCCTTTTCTACGCTCTTACTGAGGAACTTCTCTATGTTCTTCATTCCCCTTTCAACAAAGGCATCTTCTATATCCCTCATCACCACTTCACAACCTATCTGGGCCGCGACCTGCGCAATCCCATTACCCATGGTTCCTGCTCCTACCACTCCTATCTTTTTGATTTCCATGCCTTTCTCATACCTCCTTGTCTATTCAGAATTTGCCAGAAACTGGCCTCTCGCCCCCGTCTCCAGATCCTTTTTTGCCACGGGGCCTTCAAACAGATTCCACAGCTTGAATCTCTGGAATATTTTGTTTCAAGATTCGCTCGATGCCCATCTTGAGGGTCATCTGTGACATGGGGCATCCTCCACAGGCTCCTGTGAGGCGAACCTTGACTATTCCATCGTCCCCCACGTCCACTAACTGGACATCGCCGCCATCGGCTTGAAGTGAAGGCCTTACCTTATCCAACGCGCTTTCAACTTTTTCTCTAAGTCTCATAATTTCCTCCAATCCCTCATAGTTAATCTGTTTACTTTTAACACATGCGAGCCATGAAGGCTAGCCAAAAATTTTTCTTACCCTCTCATCTAGAAATGCCGACAACCCTTCGGAGTTTACAGGATTCCACCCCATTGATGTTTCCCAAACATCAGGGGCCTCCATGCACAAATACAAGCCTAAGTCTGGCGACCATTTCTCCAAATGCTCCCTCATGAAGGAATAGAGTTCCACTCGTATTGGTTTAAAATAACGCATTTTTCCATCTTTACCAGGAACAAATTCACCATTTGTTACAATGGAATTGGGATGTCTTTTTCTTATAATGCGCTTCAAGGAAGGCATAAATCTAAAGGAGCCTAGACTTATCCAAATAATTCGCTCTGGCTCAAGAACCTTGTCCATTAGGTCCAACGTCCTTAAATAGTCTTCCTTCCAGCCAGGGTAATAAATAAGGGGATCAAAGTGGAAGCCAATAGCAAAACCCTCTGCCTGGCAACTTTTGGCCGCCTCAAGCCTCCTGCGCAAGGAAACTGCCCCATGTTCTTCCCTGGAGGCTATCATAGGGCTGTTGAGGGACCAGGACATAATAATTCTCTCGCGGGTATTGCAACTCAGTGCTCCGTGGATGTGGTCTGTTTTTGTTTTCAGCTCCAGCACAGCGTTCTTTCTTGAGGAAAAGTATGGAATTAGTAATTCTGCCCACCCAACTATGGGGTCTAGGGCGAGGCTGTCGGTAAACTCGCCAGTACCCACTCGGAATATTCTATTGGGTTTCGAATCTATCCTTTTCAGTACTTCCTTCAGCCCGCTCTCTATGTTTGCAAACACTCTGAGGCCCGGCTGATTAAAGTACGATTGCAAAATGCAATAACTACAATCCATTGGACACCCTGTCCCGACATTCAAGATCTGGTATCCGCAACAAATGTGTTCTGTGGTCCCAGGGCATGGCTTCAAAAATTGGCCTGGATAGGCCAGCAGGTAAAGAACATGTTTTGAGAATTGATCTTGCTTCAGGTGACCGGTGTCGTGAGCGGTGGATATCGTCGCTTTAGGCAGAAGCCTACGTACATTGTCAACGGCCCTTTTCGCAAATGGCGAATCATCCAATCCAGAATCTATGAGGATATCTGTTATTGAATACCTCATTTTCCAGGTATCTCACCAGTTTGACCTACGGAAATCGCTTCTATCAATGGTAGGCGAATAGAGTGCAGCATGGGGTCATTTGCTATTTTCAGCAGCCTTTCACGAAGCGATGGACCATCTTTAAATGACACCTCAAGCCTGTACTCTGGTTCCTCCGCGTAATACGGAAATACAATCCTCGCTCCTTCTGGCAATTTCATCTTGCCCAATTTTTTCCTTATTTGTTTCTGAAATGCCGTGGCCCTTGGATGTCTCTTTGATTTCAGAAAATTAAGTACAGCATTAGCTTGTTGGGGTAAGTTACTAATTGTACTAGCAGGTTTTAATAGATTTATATCTATCTCTTCTAATACCTCGCTTGCGGGTCGGTTTTCAATATTCATTAAATCAACTGTTAAATCAACAAATTGATGCCATTGATTGATGTTTAGGTTTAAGGCCGATCCAAAATGAGATATTATTTCTCTAGAATTATCATCAACTTCAAGAAGGATCTCTGCTGTTTTCATTTGGATTTTTCCATTGGCCAGTGCCTCCTTAATAGGCTCGCTCAATGTTTTCTCCATTTCGAGGTATTGCCTATATACTTCATCTCTCTTTGGTAACCCTAAAAGTGGCATATAGGTTCGAATAATCTCTTCTTTTCCATAAAAACGGCTTAAGTTCCTAAGGACTAGGGCCTTCTCAATGATATTAAATGTGCGTATTGAGAGATTTTCATACAGCGCTACCAAAAGGGCCTGATCCGGAGCAAGTTCATTGTGTAAAAAAACCCTGGAAGTGACTTGCTCGATATGCAATTCACTCGCAGCCCTTAGTCTCCTGTAGCCTGTTACGATTTCAATCTTACCTCCCTCATTTTGCCTTAGAATTGGTGGATTAATTATCCCTACTGTGGCAATCGATGTCTTTAGTTCATCCAGATCAAAGCCAAAGCTCATTAGATATTGGCGCGAATTAGAATCTGATAGTACGTCGGCAACACTGATTTTCTTCAGTGTCCCCAAGGGAAGATAAATTTTGGGCATCTCCATTTGAAAAGACCTCTCGTGTTTCCTAATTTGGATCATAATTGGTGAATGCCTTGAGATGACGTTGAGTTTAAATATTAACACACCATAAATTGGCTTAACACACAAATCAAGCCCTGGATCCAACTTGCATTTGCGAGTTGTTATTAATAATATGACGACTTCCCGGATTGGGCGAAAACGATTCAGGTCTCGGCCCGTGAATGCTCACTTTCCCGCGGAGGCTAATAAGGTATTGTGGGTTACCATCACAGGGAAAGGACTGGTATTGAAGTAAGGTCTAATTAAATGAAGCTATCGGTTAAGTCGATTATAGCGGTATTCTTATGCCTAATTTGTTCGCTTGCGGCTAATTTCTGCGTTGCCCAAGAAATAGCAATAGGCGTACTCCTACCCCTAAATGGGAAGATGGCCATCATAGGGGATGTGGAAAAGAAGGCCATTGAAATGGCTGTCCAAGAATTGAAGGCCTCAAGTCCTGAACAGCAGACAACATTTGCTTTGCATTTCGGTGACACCATGGGGGATCCTGGCGCAGCCAGGCAAGCCGCCATGAATCTCATTGATGAACATAGGGTCTCAATATTGATAGGTGGGTGCAGCAGTTCAGCCTCACTCGCTATAGCGCAGCTTGCTGAAGAGCACAGTGTGCCCTTTCTGATAACCACTGCATCAGCCGATAAACTCACAGAAATGGACCTAAGATTTACCTTTAGGTTGTGTCTCCCGGTAAGCGAACAGTCAAAACCAATGTTTAATCTTTTGAGCAAGGTAAGGGGGCGCAAAAAAGTTTGCATCCTGCGGGAGGACTCTCGCTACGGCCGATACGAAACACGGTCTATTGTAAGGATATGTCGTAAAACAAGGGCTCTCATCAGTGACATTGTCACCTACCCTGTGCAAGATACCCTAAATGAGGCGCCTTATTTTCCCAGGCTTCAAAAAATAAGCCCCGATATCCTCCTTGTAATCTCCCAGGACTCAGAGTCGGTAAGGGTTCTCGCGCTTGCTCAGGTCTTGGACAAGCCCCCCAGGCTAATATTTTGCAAAGGTGCACCTTTCTTGATGGTTGATACCTATTTGGATGCGCAATCAACGCTCAACACAGTTTATACCTCCTCGCCGTGGCACCAAAATGCCCCTTACCCGGGAGCCCAAGGGTTTGCCCAAAGATTTTATGAAATGTATGGCATTGTCGCAGACTACCACGCTGCCCAGGCCTATGCCGCGATCCAAGTGATAGTGGACGCTATTTCCAGGGCCCTATCCCCTGATTCAGAGAGTATAAGGGAGGCATTGGAGCAAACCGATGTGATGAGCATTTACGGTCAGGTGCACTTTCAATCTTATGGCGATAAAGAACGCCAAAGCAGGCCGCCTATGGTCCTTTTGAGGTGGTCAGGAGAGGATCTTCAGCCAGTACCCTACTGATGTTGAGGCTTCATGTCATTGCCATGGTTGCAAAGACCTTGGCGTCAGTCATGATGTCCGGGATCAGGCAATACTCATTAGGCTGGTGCGCTGTATCGGGTGATGTACACCACACGGCAGCGGGCAGCCCGGCCTTACGGAAAAACGCTGCCACCGTTCCTCCGCCTATGCCCATGGGTTTTGCCTCCCTGCCTGTCACTAAATGGATTGCCCTGGAAAGGGCCTCTACCACTGGTGCGTCAGAGGGTGTGGGGGGAGCAGCCTCCTCCCTATAGGCGATGTCAGCCTTTATTTTAACTCCCGTGCTGTTACTGATTTCACCAGCTATCTCCTGGCAGCGCTCAAGGATTCTATCCACCTCGAAACGGGGAAGGATTCTGCAATCCATGTAAAAGACATCTTTTCCAGGTATCGTATTTACGTTTTCCACATTGGCTTCTATTTTTGTGGGCTCAAACGTAGATATGGGAGGCCTAAACAGTTCGTCCCCGTCACTGAACTCTCTTTTTATCTTCTCTAAGGCCACAATTAGCCTGGCTGCTGCCGCGAGGCTATTTCTACCCTTATGAGGTGTACTTGCATGGCATTGCCTACCCAGCACCGTAAACCGAACCCAGAGCATGGACTTTTCTGCCACCTCGATCATGGAGCCTGTTTCGTTGCCCCCATCAGGCACTACTATAAGATCCGTGTCTCCAAAAAGTTGCCCTCGCTTTTCGAGCAGATAAGAAAGGCCATATTTACTTCCCGTCTCCTCGTCTGCAACGATGGCTATGCCAACGGGTCGGGTGGGCTGCCCGGCAGATTCCAAAATGGCCTTTATGGCCAATACGGAGCTCACAATCCCGTGTTGATTGTCCTCCACACCACGGCCATAGAGTTTATCACCATCAACCCACACTTCATATGGATCCCTCTCCCACAAAGAAAGATCCCCAGGAGGAACTATGTCCGAGTGAGAGAGAATCCACAGCCTCGGCAGTTCCTTCTTGCCCTCCCACAGGGCCACAAGATTAGGTCTGTAACCATGCTCGGCCCTAGAATCCGGGGCATGGATTTCTTCTATGCGGGATGGATTAAGTCCTTCCATGATAGACTGTATAAATGCAGTCTTTTCATGCTCACCAGTACCTCCATTGTCAGGGCCAAGGGCCACACGCGAGGTAAGTTCTTTTTGAAGTGAGATCACTTCATCACGATATGAGTCAATGAGGGGAAAAATTCTCTTGAGAAAATCTTCCATTATTTAGGTTACTCCACTGTCACACTCTTAGCCAGATTCCTTGGCTTGTCTATATCCCTACCAAGGAACCTGGCACAATAGTATGCCAATAGCTGGCATGGTACAACGACCAGGATTGGATACAAGTAATCCAACGTGCAGGGTATCTCAATAACTTCGTCCACCATCTCTCTTATTTTCTCATCTCCTCGGCTTATAATAGCTATCACAGGACCCCTGCGGCTCTTTATTTCTTGAATGTTACTTATCATTTTCTCATACATCTCATCCATTGGGGCAATGGCTACGGTCGGCATATTGGGGCTAACAAGGGCAATGGGACCGTGCTTCATCTCGCCGGCGGCATAGCCCTCGGCATGGATATAGGAAATCTCCTTGAGTTTTAGGGCCCCCTCCATTGCAATGGGGAAATTATATTTCCTCCCTAGGAAAAGCCAGTTGTTGTACTTGTGGTATTTCTCCGCAATGGCCTCAATGTGGTGTGCCTGTGCTAGGACCTGTTTCACCTGCTCAGGAAGCGCCTGGAGCGCCCTGATGGCCGTCACTCCCTCTGTAAGGGAAAGGTTCTGGTGTCTTCCAAGAAGCAGGGCTAACAGAGTAAGGATAGTAAGCTGGGAGGTAAATATTTTTGTGGAGGCTACACCAATCTCTGGTCCGGCATGGTTGTAAACTCCGGCATCGGTTTCCCGCGATATGGAACTCCCAACCACATTAACAATACCAAGGAGATTTGCCCCCTTTCGCTTTGCCTCTCTAATGGCGGCCAAGGTATCTGCGGTTTCCCCAGATTGGCTCAGCGCAAGGATGAAGGTATTTGGCGGGAAATTAAGTTTGCGATATCTGAACTCAGAGGCAAGTTCCACCTCCACATCTATCTCTGTAAGCCTCTCAAAAATATACCTGCCCACGCACCCTGCATAATATGAGGTGCCACAACCTACTATTACCAAATGTCTGGATTCCTTTAGTTTATCCCATACAGGCACTATTCCACCTAACTTGGGAACCCCTTCCCCAAGTTCTATTCTGCCCCTCATTGCATTTCTTATTGTGTCTGGCTGCTCATAGATCTCCTTGAGCATATAATGGGGGAACCCGTTTAACTCAGCATCTTCAGCGGTCCACTCCACGCGCTCAGTATCACGCTTTATTAGCGTGGCCTGGGCAGTGGATATGGAGAAATCGTCTCTTGTAAGAACTGCTAATTCGTTGTCTTCAATGTGAACGACCTTGTCAGTGTATCTCACCATTGCCGATATGTCAGATGCAGCTAAATGCCCATCTTCAGATATCCCGATGATCAGCGGACTGCCCCTTCTTGCGACAACTATTTGGTCGGGCACATTTTTGTGCAGCACCGCCATTCCAAAGGTGCCTTCAACCTGTGCCATGGTTTTTCTGACAGCCTCTGCCAGATCTCCGTCAAAGTTTATCGCTATGAGGTGTGCCAAGACCTCGGTGTCGGTGTCAGAACCAAACACTATCCCGTCTTTTTCCAGCTTCTTCTTTATGGTGTGAAAGTTTTCGATAATGCCATTGTGGATGACAAAGACCTTTTTCTCCTGGTCTGTATGAGGATGTGCGTTATGCTCTGAGGGCTCACCGTGGGTCGCCCACCTGGTGTGAGCTATTCCGGTGTTTCCTGGAAGCGTTACATCATGAAGCTTTCTTTCCAGTTCCTCAATCTTTCCAACAGAACGGTATCTCACAACCCGAGTTCCACGCTGGATGGCGATACCCGCCGAATCATATCCTCGATACTCAAGCTGCTTAAGGCCATTAAGCAAAATTGGTTTTGCCTGTTTTGTTCCGACATAACACACGATGCCACACATGGTCAGCTCCCTGCAGATGAAATAATGGAAAATTGCTCTAAGACTCCCTATCCTTTGAGCCTAACGCCTGATGCATTTAAACCAATCCTTGATCAATCATGGCATCTACTACCTTGACAAAGCCTGCTATGTTGGCACCAGCCAAATAGTTGCCAGGTTCACCATATTCTTCGGCAGTCTCTAGGCAGGTCTTATGGATATTTTTCATTATATTCTGAAGCCGATAATCCACCTCCTCTCTGGGCCAATTCAAACGCATGCTATTCTGGGCCATTTCCAATCCAGAGACAGCCACACCTCCGGCATTGGCCGCCTTACCAGGTGCATACATGATTCTGTTTTCCAAAAAGATGTCAATAGCCTCTAAAGTCGATGGCATATTGGCACCTTCACAAACCAGGCGGACTCCATTATTAATTAGGTTTTGAGCATCCTTTCCGTTGATTTCGTTTTCCGTTGCACAGGGAAAGGCACAGTCTGCCTTGTGATCCCACAGGGGATTGTGATCCCTGCTAGGATCTGCATCTGTGTAAACGGCCTCCTTAAACTCCTCGGCATACTCCTTGATCCTGCCGCGTCTGACATTTTTGAGACGCTTAATGAAAGCCAGTTTTTTCTCGTCTATCCCCGACTCATCATAAATATAACCAGATGAATCAGACATAGTCACAACCTTGGCGCCAAGTTCTAAAAGTTTTTCAACTGTGTGCTGGGCCACGTTGCCCGCGCCAGATACAAGGCAAGTTTTGCCCTTCAATTCCTCACCCTTTGTGGCCAACATCTCGGCTGCAAAGTACACACACCCATACCCTGTTGCCTCTGGCCTTATAAGGCTACCGCCCCAGTTAAGACCTTTACCTGTCAGCACTCCAGTAAATTCGTTTCTTAACCGCTTATACATGCCAAACAGAAATCCTATCTCCCTTGCGCCCACTCCGATGTCTCCGGCCGGCACATCGGTATTCGGCCCAATGTGTCGGTAAAGTTCTGCCATGAAGGATTGACAAAATCTCATTACCTCCTCATCCGATTTTCCCTTTGGATCAAAATCCGACCCACCTTTTCCGCCACCCATCGGCAAGGACGTAAGGGCATTCTTAAACACCTGTTCAAATGCGAGAAACTTCAAAATGCTTAGGTTTACAGAGGGATGAAAACGCAATCCTCCTTTGTATGGGCCGAGAGCACTATTCATCTGCACTCTAAAACCCCTATTGACCCTGACCTGCCCCTGGTCATCTACCCATGGCACCCTAAAAATTATAACTCTTTCAGGTTCCGTAATACGTTCAAGAATTCCAAGCCTCTTATAATGAGGATTCCTCTGCAAAACAGGTTCAACGGTCTCCAGTACCTCCCTAACCGCCTGGTGAAACTCTTTCTCCCCAGGATCCCTCAACATAATCAGTTCCATTATCTCGTCCATTAAGCCTTTCCTCCCTAACAACTATGAATTTATCATTTCACAAGCCACCACTCGCAACTCTTGGAAAGATCTATCTCACTCCCATTGGGTTCCTTTGGATAAACTACGCATTCCGACCTGTTACTATCTATTTTCACTACTAATGGCTTATCTGTTCTAATGTGCTTCAAGAATGCCGTCTCTTCCACCACGGGCTGTGAGTACAGCCAGTTCCAGTCCAAGTGATCCCCACCACTTCCTTCTGTCACTGTTAGGTAATGAATCCCAAGTGATGTTATATTCAAGAAAAAATGTGATCCCTGAGATGGATCAGCCTTGAGTTTTTCATATCTTAGCTCAACTATAGCGCAAACCCCTGATATGTCCTTCCAGCTTACCGGTATCCCCAGCCAAGGATCTGCCGAGCCCCATCGCCCGGGGCCTATGAGCAGATAGGGCCTTTTTTGACTAACCAATATGGCATTTATCTTTTTTATCTCTTGGGCTATTTGCTGGGTGGACTCCGCCTTAAATACATCAGGCTTTACGAAAACAACGTCTCTGATATCCTCTTTTACCCCAACTCCTAGAGCCTGACCACACCTACAAATGGCCTTTTTCGATTCCTCTTCTGTTATCCTTATATTAAAACGTTC
>DQZA01000264.1 GCA_011042035.1 Desulfobacteraceae bacterium | reverse complement strand
TATGGACGTTTCTGAAGAAAGCCTTGCTAGAACCACTCTTGGCTCCCTAAAGCAGAGTGATCGTGTAAATCTTGAGAGGGCCCTGCGGCTTACCGACAGGCTGGGAGGGCACCTGGTATTGGGCCATATTGACGGGGTGGGCACTATAATACGAAAACAGCCCAGGCAGAGATCATGGACCATAAGGGTGGCGATGGATTCAGCTTTGACCAGGTACACCGTTGAGAAAGGATCTATAGCAATTGATGGGGTGAGCCTGACCATCAATAGGTGCTTCCCAGACGGGGTAGAGGTTAACATTATACCGCAAACCGGGGAAGCAACCACGCTTTTAAGAAAAGAGGTGGGCGAAAAGGTTAACATAGAAACTGATTTGATTGGCAAGTACATTGAAAGGCTAATGTCACGGGCAAATGACAAACATAATTATAGAGCCCTTGAGACCTCTGGGCTTGATTCAAATATGCTTAAGAACTTGGGCTTTGGTGAATAAAATGGGTATTGCGAAGATTGAGGAAGTACTTGAAGACCTTCGGCAGGGCAAAATGATCATCCTAGTGGATGATGAGAACCGCGAAAATGAAGGAGACCTGACAATAGCGGCAGAAAAAGTAACGCCGGAGGCTATTAATTTTATGGCTAAATATGGACGGGGATTGATATGTCTGGCCCTGGCCCCAGAAATAGTGGACAGACTAAAGCTCCCGCCAATGGTCTACGACAATAGATCTCCTTACAAGACGGCTTTTACCGTTTCAATAGAGGCACGCCATGGTGTCACTACGGGTATATCGGCTGCTGACAGGGCCCATACTATCCTTACCGCGATTGCTGATGATGCAAAACCAGAAGATCTGGTTCAGCCTGGTCATGTTTTTCCTCTGCGGGCCCGAAGAGGTGGGGTCCTATTCAGGACCGGGCAGACAGAGGGTTCTGTGGACCTTACAAGGTTGGCAGGGCTTAAGCCGGCCGCGGTCATCTGCGAGATAATGAAAGATGACGGAACCATGGCAAGGCTTCCTGACCTTGAAAAATTTGCTGAAGAACACGGACTCAAGATTGCAACAGTCGCTGATATAATAGCCTATAGGATGCGGACTGAATCCTTTGTGCATAAGGTCGCTAAAACCGTACTCCCCACGCCCTATGGTGAGTTTAAGGCCATTGCCTTTGTAAACGATATTGATGACTATGAACATCTGGCCCTTGTGAAAGGAGATATAAGTCCCGAAAAGGACGTGTTGGTGAGAGTTCACTCCCAGTGCCTGACGGGTGATGTCTTTGGATCATACAGGTGTGACTGCGGTGAACAGTTGAAAAAGGCGATGGAAATGATTCAACGCGAAGGCCTGGGGGTTATTCTCTATTTGCAGCAAGAAGGAAGGGGCATAGGCTTGGCCAACAAACTGAAGGCATATGCATTGCAAGATAAAGGCCTTGACACCGTAGAGGCAAACGAAGAACTTGGCTTTGAGGCGGATCTCAGGGACTATGGTGTTGGGGCGCAGATCTTGGTGGCCCTTGGGGTAAGGAAAATGAAGCTTTTGACCAACAATCCGAAGAAGATAGTTGGCCTTGAGGGATACGGATTGAAGGTGACCGGAAGAGTACCCATTGAGATCGAACCCAGACCTGAGAACAAGCGCTATTTGATGACCAAATGCCAGAAACTAGGGCATTTGATGCAGATACTAGAGGAGCAAGAGGAAAAACAAGAAGAATAAAAGGGGGATGAAATGCCCAAGACCACCGAAGGGCGGCTAGATGCCCGGGAGTTTAGATTCGCAGTTGTAGTGAGTCGGTTTAATGATTTTGTAAGTTCCAGGCTGGTGGAGGGCGCAATGGATGCCCTTTTGAGACACGGTGCCAAGGAAGACCAGGTGCACCTCGTTCGGGTGCCAGGGGCATTTGAAATTCCACTTGTCGCCAAGAGGCTTGCCCAAAGCGGTGCTTATGATGCCGTGATATGCCTTGGAGCAGTAATCAGGGGTGCCACACCCCACTTCGAATACGTGGCAGCCGAGGTTTCCAAGGGCATAGCAAATGTGGCTCTTGACACAGGGGTGCCTGTCACCTTTGGAGTCCTTACCACTGATACCCTTGAGCAAGCGGTGGAGCGTGCAGGATCGAAGTCGGGAAATAAGGGTTTTGAGGCTGCCATGGCCGCTATAGAAATGGTAAATCTATTCAAGGCACTTTGAACTGAGAACTGCTGGCGACACCTCTGGGCCATTTGAGACCGCTCAAACCAGAGGCAATTGCCAGAGAACCAGGGCGAAATGGGCAAGAGAAGACGAGCCAGGGAACTGGCAGTCAAGGTTCTTTTTCATATGGAATACAACAACGGGGATCCTGAGAAGGCCTTCGATCTGGTATGCCAACACTTTGGGGCCCCCCATTCGGTCAGGGGCTTTTCGAGGGATTTGGTTAAGGGAGTAGTGGAACATAGACAGGAGGTCGATGCCAGGATTCGTAAGGCCTCTAAGAATTGGCGATTGGAGAGAATGTCCAGAGTAGATAGGAGCGTACTTAGGCTTGCAACATACGAGATAGTGTTCAGAGATGATATTCCGCCCAAGGTCTCTATTGACGAAGCGGTGGAGTTGGGCAAAAAATTTGGTTCAGCCGACTCTGCGGCGTTTATTAACGGAATTTTGGATAACATATACAATACCTGGGTCTCAGAGGGAAAAACAGATGGCCCCATAGCGACGGATTTTGGAGCAGGCGATGGGACTCGGGGGCAATGAAGCCCTGATTTGGACCTAGGTTAGCCAGGCATATATAATGAGGCTTGATTTGAGGTTTACCCAGCGGCCGCCTTATGCCATCTGGTGTGAGGCGGTTGTGGGATTCATACATGAAGGATCCTTTGTTGTAAAAGAAAATATGGCCGGGGTAGATAAGAAGACCTCGGCCTATTTGCGCGCTTTGAACAGGAGAGGGTTCTGTACGGCAAAAATGGGGGAGACTCTCTTGTTGGCTGGAGAGGATAGGCTGAGGGCTGAGATGGTGATATTAAAGGGGCTGGGGCCTAAAGAGGAGATTACATTCGATATGTTTCTAGCTCAGGCAGGCGATGTTGCATTGCGTTTACGGTCATTAGGGATAAACAACTTCGTGGTGAAAATTCCATTATTGTTTGCTTGGGAACTATATCATGAGCAGGTGAGAAGGGCGGTGCAAGAGATGATGGATCCGTTTCTTGCTCAATTGGAAGATGAAGATGATATTGTAACAGCGGTCTTTTCTGTTGAGCGCCCACTATTGGAGGAGATAGCCGAGGTAGAAGCATCGCTGAGAGATTATTTTCGGGATGTTGTTTCGTTTTCATTGGTAACTGAGTCGGCAGTTAATGATGGTGAGATTTAGATATGCTGGGAAGGAATTTGAAAATGAAGTACCAACCTCAAGTTATTGAAACAAAGTGGCAAGAAAGATGGGAAAAGGAAAAGCTATTTAAGGTCGGTGAAGATCCTGGTAAGGAAAAATACTATTTACTGGAGATGTTTCCCTACCCCTCGGGTAAGATTCATATGGGCCATGTTAGGAATTACACGATAGGCGATGTGGTAGCCCGTTACAAACGCATGATCGGAAAAAATGTGCTTCATCCTATGGGTTGGGACGCATTTGGGCT
The DNA here is from genome assembly GCA_011042035.1 of Desulfobacteraceae bacterium. GTDB lineage: Bacteria > Desulfobacterota > DSM-4660 > Desulfatiglandales > Desulfatiglandaceae > B111-G9. Next base: position 25,359 of record DQZA01000264.1, on the reverse strand, counting down.
GCCAGCAGAAAATGCTGCTATCGAGAACAATACCCATCCCGCCAAATGGACCTATAACAATATAGCTGCTATGAAAAAACAGTTGCAGCGCATGGGCTTCAGCTACGACTGGGACAGGGAGTTTGCCACTTGCGATCCTGAATATTACAGATGGGAGCAACTGGTTTTCCTAAAGATGTACGAGAGGGGCCTTGCTTACAAGAAGCGCACCTTTGTGAACTGGTGTGACAAATGCCAGAGCGTGCTCGCAAATGAGCAGGTAGAAAACGGCCGGTGCTGGCGTCATACTGAGCAGGAAGTTACCATAAAAGAGATGGATTCATGGTTTCTCAAAATTACCGATTATGCTGAGGAAATCCTTGAATACAGCGACAAACTTCCAGGGTGGCCAGAGAGGGTCTTGGCCATGCAGCGCAATTGGATAGGCAAAAGCTATGGGGCCATAATAAAATTTCCTCTTGTGGGGTCAGATGAAGTGATTGAGGTCTTCACCACTAGACAGGACACGGTATATGGCGCTACCTTCCTATGCTTTGCCCCTGAGCACCCTAAGCTAAAGGAACTCATAAAGGGGCTGCCCCAAGAAAAAGTAGTACTGGAGTTCATTGAAAAGACCTTGAGGATGGACTCCTATATGAGAACGGCCGATTACACGGAAAAGGAGGGCGTATTCACGGGTAGATATTGCCTGAATCCTGTCACTGGGGAGCAGATTCCCATTTACGTAGCCAATTTTGTTCTTTTTGACTATGGCACCGGCGCAATCATGGCAGTCCCGACCCATGACCAAAGGGACTTCGAGTTCGCCAAGAAGTATGGGCTTCCTCTGCGGGTGGTCATTAAGCCGTTTGATAGGGATCTGGATGAAAGGACCATGACAGAGGCCTATGTAGAGGAGGGGATACTGGTAAATTCCGGGCCTTTTAACGGCATGAAAAATCTGGAGGCCCTGGACAGTATCGCAGAATACCTTGAGTCCAAGGGTCTAGGCTATAAAACAGTTAACTATCGTCTAAGAGACTGGGGGATATCAAGGCAACGATACTGGGGAGCACCAATTCCCATCATTTATTGCGACAATTGTGGCACCGTACCTGTTCCGGAGGATGACCTTCCAGTAGTCTTGCCCCTTGATCTTGATATGAGGCCAAATGGCGGCTCCCCCCTTCCTTTTGAACCTTCGTTTTATGAGACCACGTGTCCGAAGTGCAAGGGAAAGGCCCGGCGGGAAACCGACACAATGGACACGTTTGTAGAGTCTTCATGGTATTTTATCCGCTATGCATGCCCTAACTACGATAAGGGACCTATTGATAAGGAGAGAGCCGAGTACTGGATGCCAGTTGATCAGTATATCGGCGGTATAGAGCATGCAATCCTTCACTTACTCTATTCAAGGTTTTACACGAGGGTCTTGCGCGACCTCGGCTATATCTCTGCAAGCGAACCTTTTACCAACCTTCTGACACAGGGAATGGTATGCAAGGAAACCCAGGAGTGCCCTGAGCACGGATATCTTTATCCCGAAGAGGTCAAGGACGGCAAGTGCACCCTATGTGGTAAGGATGTTATAATAGGGAATACGGTAAAGATGTCCAAGTCCAAGAAAAACGTGGTGGATCCCCAGAAAATGATTGATACATATGGGGCAGATACAGTCAGGATGTTTTGTCTGTTTGCGGCCCCACCTGAAAAGGACCTGGAATGGAGCGAGCAAGGGGTAGAAGGGGCATTTAGGTTCCTTAATAGGCTATGGCATCTTGTTACAGAAAACCTCGAGGAGGTCTCTGCGGTGCCGATCTATGCAGGGGAAAGAGCGCTCAATGGGGCGGCGAGATCCCTTCACCGAAAGACCCACCAAGCCATCAAAAAAGTTACCAACGACATTGAGAATCGCTTTCACTTCAATACTGCAATATCTGCGGTGATGGAATTAATAAATGAGATCAATCAGTTTCTGCACGGAGATGAGGTAAAGGATGAGCTTGCATGGTCCGTTGTTCGAGAGGCAATTGAGACCTCTGTGGTCCTGCTCAGCCCGGTGGTGCCCCACATTACAGAGGAGTTATGGCGTATGCTGGGCCACGAAGGCTTCCTGCTCGACCATCCTTGGCCCAAATGTGATGACAAGGCCTTGGAGGAGGAAAAACGTCTCATAGTTTTACAGGTCAACGGAAAGGTCAGGAGCAGAATAGAGCTTCCCGCGTCTTGCAATGACAAGGAGATCGAGGAAGCTGCATTGGCTGATCAAAGAGTAAAGCGATTTGTGGGGGACAAGCCAGTTAAAAAAGTCTATGTAGTAAAGAAGAAACTCGTTAATGTGGTGGTCTAATGTGGCGTAGGTGGCTAATTGCTGTGTTTTGTGTGAGTAGTGTTTTTTTGACCCTATTTGGGTGTGGGTACCATTTCAATCTGTCTGGGACATCACTGCGCGGTGGGCTTCACACCCTTGCCATTCCAACTGTTCAGAGCTCATCCACATTGGCAGGCCTTGAGGGGGATTTTACCAACATAATTCGTAGAGAGTTTCTCTCGCACTCCACCATACCAATAGTGTCGAGGAAACGCGCCTCAGCGGTACTAGTGGGAAAGATTGAGCGTGTGGATACCTCGCCCCTAAGCTATGATATCCAGAAGCAAACCGTGGGCGGCACAACCGTTTCCTATGAGACGACAAGCTTGAGACGAATAAGGGTTAAGATGAGCATTAAAATGGTCAACAAGGGAACGGGTCAGGTTTTGTGGGAGGATCATGACATGGAGGAGAAGGCCTCATATACACTGAGCAACGACCCCGTGGAGAATCAATACAGGGAGAGGGCTGCACTCAAAGAGATTGCAAGACTCCTTGCAAAGAGGATTTATCTTAAGACCGTGGATGCCTTCTGATGAGTAAAGACCTGAGCCCAGAAGCGATCTTGGGTCAATTGGAAACCCCAGACCTTGGTCCTTATTATCTATTTCACGGGCCCAGTGATTTTCTAAAGGAGAATACGATTGCTAAGGTTAAGCGAAATATTCTTGATCCAGCGACAGCAGACTTCAATCTACAGGTTTTTTACGCTGATGAGACAACACCAGGGCAGGTCCTTGAGGCGGCATGCTCTGTGCCTTTTATGGCTGACCGCAGAATCGTGATAGTAAGACGGACCGAGTCTTACCGCAAAAGCGACCAAGAAAGGTTTTTGCCTTATTTGGATAACCCTGCCACCAGCACTTGCCTCTTGCTGGTTGCCTCAACTGTTGATTTCAGACAGCCTCTTTTTGCAAGAATAAGGAAGAAGGGGCGGTCGGTGTTTTTTGCCCCCCTCAAGGAAGCCCGCATTATTCCTTGGCTGCGTTCTACTGCCAGAGAGATGGGATTGGATATCTCTCCTGAGGCGTGTGCCTATTTGTACCAGATAGTGGGAAGCAGCTTGATGGAACTGTATGGAGAACTTGAGAAGCTGTCGGTCCGCTATGGTAAGTCACCTGTAGGGATTGAGCAGGTCAAGGAGATGGCCGCCAAAACCAGGGCCCACAGCATATTTGAACTTATGAACTATATTTCAGAGAAGGACCCCGGCAAGGCACTGAATGTATTGCACAAGCTCCTTGCCCAAGGAGGCAGAGAAGCTGCTCTAAGGATACTGGGTATGCTGAACAGGCAATTGCGCCTTTTGTGGCAGGTTAAGGCAATGAGAGAGCGGGGAAAGGAGCGCGATATCCCTACCGCCCTTGGAATTCCTCCCTTTTTTGCCAGGAGATTACGGGATCAAGGTGACGGATGGACGGAGGCTGAATTAAGAGAATTTCTCGAGAGCCTGTGCCTGGCTGATACCAGGCTCAAGTCGGGCTCTCGAGAGGATATCATATTGGACCACTTGATTATGTCGCTTTGTAAGGGGGAGGCTCAGGAGGAAATCTGATTTACAAGGCGATAAAGTCGCGATATTTTTCTGGCAGCGGTGTTTCTATGGATAACGCCCTTTGAGGCAGTTTTCTGAATAATAGAGACAGCATTTCTGAGTTTTTCCTGAGCCACTTCAAGGGAGTTCTCCATAACAGCGGACCTTACCTCTTTTGAGACATTTTTTACCCTGGTCCTGTAACTCTTATTTCGAAGTCTTCTAACTTTATTCTGTCTGGCCCTTTTTATGGCGGATTTATGATTTGCCAAAATTCTATCCTCCTACTTGGTGATTTCATCTTGCAAGTTATGTATATTGCCACCTTGATCTAAGGATGTCAATACAGATGAGTGAGAAAAACAATAGAGTAAGCCAGCAGAATTCCGAACAAGTCACAAGGGCAGCGGGTATTGTTGGTTTTTTTACATTCTTAAGCCGGATACTCGGCCTCATTCGAGATATGGTCATTGCAGCACTTTTTGGCTCTGGCATGATAGCCGATGCGTTCTTTGTGGCCTTTAGGATTCCTAATTTGCTCAGGCGATTGTTTGCCGAAGGCTCTCTCACCATTGCCTTTATCCCTGTTTTTACCGAATACCTGAATAAGAAAAATAGGACAGAGGCCCTGGAACTTGCAAGGGTCACCCTGACGATCCTCTCTGTTATTCTAGTTATTGTCTCTGTAGCCGGTGTCCTATTGGCTCCATGGATAGTAAGGATTCAGGCATTTGGATTCGGCGGCTCTGGTACTAAATATGAACTTACTGTCTTCCTCACCCGCATCACATTCCCTTATATCCTGCTCATAAGCATTGTGGCCTTTTTTATGGGAGTGCTTAATTCACTCAAACGTTTTGCTGCTCCTGCTGCAGCCCCGATATTCCTCAATGTTGGCATAATAGCCGGGGCCGTTTTTATTTCACCCCATTTGAAGGAGCCGATTGTAGGGGTTGCCATAGGGGTAATAATAGGCGGTATCCTCCAGGTGCTACTGCAGTTGCCATGGGCAAAAAAGGAGGGCCTTAGTCTATGGCCAGTATGGAATCCGGGGCATCCCGCACTGAAACGCATTGGGGTTTTGATGTTGCCGGCCGTATTCGGATCCGCGGTTTATCAACTGAATCAGTTTATAGGAACCCTGCTTGCTTCTTTCCTGCCAGAAGGCAGCATCTCTTGGCTTTACTATGCGGATCGGATAGTCCAGTTTCCTCTGGGTATCTTCGGTATAGCGATAAGTACGGCTGCACTTCCCACCCTTTCCGAGCACGTGGCTCTGGAGAACTTGACGGAGTTTTCTGATACACTATCTCATTCCTTGAGGATGGTGTTTTTTATAACCATTCCAGCCCTTGTGGGTTTGTTGGTCCTTGGCGAGCCAATAGTCAAGTTAATTTATCAAAGGGGCGCATTCGGGGCCTATGCTGCCTCAATGACGTATAAGGCATTGGTCTTTTACTCGGTGGGACTTTGGGCCTTTTCGGGTATCAGGGTTATGGTTTCAGCCTTTTATGCGATGCAGGACACGAAAACGCCTGTCATGGTGGCGGTTTGCGCCCTCTTTGCAAATGTTGTTCTCAGCCTGAGTCTTATGGGTCCTATGAAACATGCAGGCCTTGCGTTGGCACTGTCCTGTGCATCTGGCTTTCAGTTTCTACTCCTTGTCATTGCCTTGAAGAAAAAGACACCCCAGGTGTCACTACGTCCTGTTGCTTCTTCTGGGATCAAAATTGTATTTGCCTCATTCGTGATGGGTACCTGCCTTTATTGGATACAACAGAAGTGGGCTGCACAATATCTTTGCCAAGGTATCCTATACCTGTTGGCAGATGTTGCACTTATGATCGTAGCTGGCGCTGTTCTCTATTTCGCGTTAGCGAGGCTAATGGGGTGCGCAGAATTGGGCTCGTTCCTAGCGATCCTGCGGCCTAGAGGGAAGAAACTATCACCCACTGGATCAGGTCACAAATGACCATATTGGCTTCTATGGATATTGGGAGTTACACTACGAGGCTTCTTGTTGCTGAAGTAAAGGAGGAGAATAAGATAAAGGCTCTGCTAAGGGAGCGCATCTACACCCGGATCGGGGAAGATCTCTCTTTTTTTGAATCAATGGATCTGAGTGAGGAGGCTCAAGTTCGAGTCATTGAAGCAGTGAGAAAACTTTACGGGCAAGCACTCTCCCAAGGGGCTACGACCATATTTGCGGCAGCTACCGGTGTTATACGTGAGTCAAGAAATGGAGCACAGCTTGCACAGAGAGTGTACGAAGAGACGGGCCTTAAGATAGAGATAATCTCGGGGCTTGAGGAAGCAGCTCTTACGGGCAAAGGCGCCCTGAGTGCCCTACCTGATGTGGGACCGCCTCTTGTGGTCTTTGACCTGGGGGGAGGAACAACAGAATTTTTTTATATGGCTGGGGATCAAGAGAATGAGACAGTATTTTCCCTTCCAGTAGGGGCGGCCGTCCTTACACAGCAGTTTTTGAGGGAGGACCCACCCAGTGCTCATGATATAGCCGCTGCACAAGAGGCCATCAGGGGGCTGTTGCGTGGAATTCCTAATTTGGGTCATGACGGTGACAAACCAGGAACTGTAATAGGAACAGGCGGAACGGTTACCTCCCTTGCGGCCATGTCCTGTAACCTGAATTTAGAAGATGTCAGCCCGGAACGGTTCAATGGCGTACGAATAAGTGCTTCTCAGGCACGAGGGATTTTTGATAGGATAAAGCAACTTCGATCCTTTGAAAGGGCATTGCTGCCCGGCCTTGACAGCAGCCGTGCAGATGTGATTATTGCAGGGGCCCTTTGCGTAATCACTATACTGGAACATTTCCAAACCACAATGTTAGTGGTAAGCCTTTCTGACATACTGGAAGGCTTGTTGATAAATGGGCTCACTAAAATCGACCGTCTTTAGGAGTGAAGAATATGGAAAGATACGAATTCAAAGAAGGCCTTACTTTTGATGATTTACTTCTTGTGCCTGGTCATTCCTCAGTCCTACCAACAGAAGTTGATGTGAAAACCAGGTTGTCACGGAATATAACCCTCAATATTCCCATTGTGAGCGCAGCAATGGACACGGTTACTGAGGCGGAAACCGCCATTACAATGGCAAGACAAGGAGGTATGGGTTTTATCCATAAGAATATGAGTATTGACCGTCAGGCCCTTGAGGTGGAAAAGGTCAAGAAATCTGAAAGCGGGATGATAGTTGACCCAATTACCGTACACCCTGACCAAAGGATTCGGGAAGTCCTAGAGATCATGAGCCGCTATAGGATCTCAGGCGTACCAGTGGTCAAGGGGGAAAACCTGGTAGGTATCATTACCAATCGGGACCTGAGATTTGAAACGGATCTGGATCAAAAGGTCGAAGCTGTTATGACAAAGGAAAATCTCGCTACTGCAAAGGTAGGCATAACCCTGGAGGAATCAAAGGCGATCCTTCATGCTCGGAGAATAGAAAAACTCCTTGTGGTGGACGATGAGGGCAGGCTGAAGGGCCTCATCACCATAAAAGATATAGAGAAAATAAAGAAATATCCTAATTCTTGTAAGGACGAGCTAGGACGCCTCCGTGTGGGGGCTGCTGTGGGTATAGGACCGGATATGAAGGAGCGTGTGTCTGCCCTTAAGGAGGCAGGTGTTGATGTCTTGGTCGTGGATACGGCTCACGGGCATTCCGAGGGTGTGATTAAGGCTGTAAAAGAAATAAAGAGGATGTATCCCGATTTTGAATGTGTTGCGGGTAACGTGGCCACGGCAGAGGGAACCCGGGCTCTTATAGAGGCAGGGGCCGACGCAGTAAAGGTGGGAGTAGGTCCTGGCTCCATTTGCACGACTCGGGTTGTGGCTGGTGTTGGTGTTCCCCAGATGACTGCCATAATGGATTGCGCCGAAGAGGCCGGAAGGCAGGGGATTCCTATCATAGCTGACGGCGGGATTAAGTATTCAGGTGATATTACAAAGGCAATTGCCGCAGGGGCTAGCACGGTGATGATAGGAAGCCTATTTGCAGGAACCGAAGAGAGCCCAGGCGAAACAATACTTTATCAGGGCCGTACCTATAAGGTGTATCGCGGCATGGGTTCGTTGGAGGCGATGAAGGAAGGCAGCAGGGACCGGTACTTTCAAAATGCCATGACTGAAGAAAAGTTGGTCCCCGAGGGAATAGTAGGACGAGTGCCATATCGTGGCCCCCTTTCTGACACGATTTATCAGTTGATCGGGGGGCTGAGGGCAGGGATGGGGTATCTTGGGTGCGCCAGTATTCAGGAGCTACAAACAAAGCCGAAATTCATACGTATTTCAACTGCGGGCCTTAGGGAAAGCCACGTGCATGATGTCATAATTACAAAGGAGGCACCCAATTATCGATTGGAATAGCTGATCACTGAGAAACATCCTGAGGGAGTGAAACCGAAATGACCGCAAGTCTATACAAACACAAAATCCTGATTCTGGATTTTGGGTCTCAGTACACACAATTGATTGCGAGAAGAATAAGAGAGGCGCATGTATATTGCGAAATACATCCATACAATATGAGCCTGGACGACATGGAGGCCTTTTTACCAAAAGGAATAGTGCTTTCTGGTGGACCCCTTAGCATATATGATAAGGATGCTCCTTTGTCTGACCCAAGGATTCTGCAGTTGAGTATACCTGTATTGGGGATCTGCTATGGTATGCAGTACATGACCCACGTTCTCGGTGGGGTGGTAGGTCAGGCTCGAGAGCGGGAATATGGCCATGCAATTATAGAAATCCTTGACGACCAAGGCCTTTTTCACGGCTTAGGCCAGGAGGACGGAGAGGTGGTCTGGATGAGCCATGGTGACCGCATAGAAAAGATGCCGCCGGGCTTCAGTGTATTGGCTAGGAGTAAGAATAGCCCAGTAGCCGCCATGGCTGACCGAAAGAAAAGGCTTTATGGCGTTCAATTCCACCCTGAGGTCGCCCATACACCTAATGGGGCCAAGATTCTGAGTAATTTCTTATTTGAGATATGCGGCTGCGAACCTTCATGGACTATGGCCTCGTTTGTCCGACGTACAATCCGTAATCTTCGAGAAGAGATAGGGAATGAGCGTGTAATATGTGGGATCTCTGGAGGTGTTGATTCGTCTGTGACGGCCGTGCTTCTTCACAAGGCGGTTGATAAACAGCTTTCTTGTATCTTTGTTGACAATGGGCTGCTGCGGCGTGGCGAGACCAAAGAGGTGATGGAACTGTTTGGGAAACGATATGGAATTGACCTCCATCTTGTGGACGCATCAGAACATTTTTTGGATCAACTCAAGGGGGTAACGGATCCAGAGAAAAAGCGAAAAATAATTGGGCGTGAGTTTATTCGGGTATTTGAGAAAAAGGCAAAGGAACTGGGTAAGGTCACATACCTTGCTCAAGGGACACTTTATCCGGACGTGATTGAAAGTGTATCATTTAAGGGGCCATCTGCCACCATAAAAAGCCATCACAATGTTGGAGGTTTGCCTTCTGTGATGAAGCTGAAATTGGTAGAGCCACTGCGGGAGCTGTTTAAGGATGAAGTGCGGCAGGTGGGGAGGGAATTGGGACTGCCCAATGAGCTTGTGATGAGGCAGCCGTTTCCCGGTCCAGGGCTTGCTGTGAGGATATTAGGTGAAGTGACTCGCGACAGACTTGAGGTGTTGAGGGCCGCTGATGTGATCGTGGTCGACGAAATTAGGGGAGCAGGGTTATATGAAAAGGTATGGCAGGCCTTTGCCGTATTGTTACCCGTAAAGACCGTTGGGGTGATGGGCGATGAGCGTACCTATGAGAATGTTATTGCTGTGAGGATAGTGGACAGCCTTGATGCCATGACAGCGGATTGGACGAAGGTGCCTTACGATGTTTTGGCCCGGATTTCCAATCGGATAATAAACAGTGTCAAAGGTGTTAATAGGGTAGTCTACGATATATCCTCCAAGCCACCCAGTACCATCGAATGGGAATAGTGGCTCACTTCATAGACCACCCCCTTTTGATTCTGTATAGCACTCCACCGTAAAACTCGCCAATCAATAGTCGCTTATTGGTGAGAATAGCAGAATAAAACGGGAGGATGCAGCCGCAGCGCGAGCAGTCTGCCAATGGGCCAAGCTGACATGGATTCTTTGGCCTTCCCATGGGGTCCCACGCAAAGCCTATTTTTCTGAAAGGGCAATTGTTCGTTATGGAGGGGGCCATATCAGATCGCATCAATCTATAGGCTCTATCTGAAAACCAAATGAGATCACCATAGGTCTTACGAAGGGAGGTGATCTGGTCAATTATTCTGTCTCTTTCTTCCCAATCAAGCCATAGTTCCTTACCCTCACCCTTCATTGGGGTATAGAATTCAAAGGCTATACCCTTGACATGGGTGTTGTGCCATTCATCCAACATCTCCTCAATGCAGGTATGGTTGATTCTGGTGATACAGCAAGAAATAACCACGTCAAGACCGGGGCGGTTAACATTCTGTTTGATCTTTTCATACGATCCTTCAGGCGCGCCAGTCATGCGATAATAAAACTCTTCTGTGCCGTGCACCGAAACAGAAAAAGAGACGTCTGGCCAATCAGGCAGAGAAACTGTGCCGTTTGTAAATATCACGTTGGTTTTGAAGTATCTTTTCCCTATTTCAATCAGTCGCTTGCGAAGCAAAGGTTCGCCGCCTAGCCATCCGCATATCATAAATGGGAATCCGTTTTGCTGAAGCAGATCAAATTTTTCCGTCCATTGCTCCAGGGAAAGCTCTTCATAGTATTGTTGCTTGTGGAAGTAACAGTGCTTACAGGTGAGGTTGCAACGGTAGGTTACGTCAATGCCTCCTATGGTGTTAGGAGGAGGACCAAATAACCCGATTCTGATGTAGTCAAGTACCGCCCATTTGTTTTTTCCCAGACCCATTGCACACAGACCTCATAATGCCTGAAATGACTAAGAATGCTTCAGGCACAAACTTATGCTATTATAGCACCAAGATTTGATTTTGAAGCAAGAATTTTCTTCTTAACTTTTTGAGAATATGAGTGGCAGGATGGGATGGAGAGAAGTTACAGAAAAATTTCGAATCCAAAAGGTCTGGTCTCCTTTGAGGTAACAATAAAGCAGACAGATTTATGGATTAGTGCCAAAAGGGATTTAACCAATGAGGCCAGGGACCTGGTTTTTGAGATGAGAGCGCACTTGGAGAGCTATATTTTGCGGCATCCCCGCTTCAGGTCCACATTACTTCCATGGCAAGAAGATCCATTTGCACCCCCGCTTGTGACGGAGATGATCAAGGCCGCACAGAAGCTCGGCGTAGGCCCAATGGCATGCATCGCCGGAGCCATTGCTGAAAAGGTGGGAGAGGGGTTATTGAGGTGGTCAGATGAAGTGGTGGTTGAAAACGGCGGGGACATATATGCAAATACAAAAAGACCGCTAATTGTCGGCCTACTTCCCCAAAAAAGCGATCTAAGTGGATTAGGACTGAAGATAGAGACAAGTTTGATGCCCCTTGGGATCTGCTCCTCGTCTGCCACTATCGGCCATTCCTATAGTGAAGGATCAGCAGACCTTGTAACCGTGTTGGCCAAATCTGCCTGCTATGCAGACGGCGCTGCCACAGCCATCTGCAACATAATGAATACACCCAGAGACTTAAACCTCCTTAATGAAATTGTAGCTAGATTTGAAGGAATAATCGGAGTGGTCGTCATAGTGGGCAACACCATGGGATGCTGGGGTAATGTAAAGCTAATAAAGCTTTGAGGATACAATTATAATAGGAAAATGGCCCGAGATTTTATTGGCTTTTAATCAGAGTTCATAGAGCTTGTCGTCCCTAGAAGGGGTTCGGGTCTTAGGCTTGGACCCCTTTTTGTCTTGAAACTGAAAAGGATCTTCTTCCTCCAAGAGATCTCCCATTTCTTCCTCTATTTGTTCAGGGTCTTCACCTGCCTCCATTCTTCTGAGGGCCTCTTCCATACCAGGGCCGAGCTTAAGGCCTGTCATATCAGTCAATTTTCTCATGAGATTAGCAGCTTGTCTCGGATCCTCTTCATCAATATGTTCTGCCTCTCTGGCCAATAGATCCATGGCCTTTTCCATTTTGCTCTCGTCCATATCTGGGATAGCCATATCTTCGTCTGCTTCTGAGTCACCCTTATTCCGGACTGTGGTAAACACTGACATCCATCTTTCCAATTTTACTTTTCCACACTTGGGGCAGAGAGGTCTTTTTTCTGTGTTCACTGTCTTGGAGTAAAAATTGAATATTCTGTTGCAATCCGAGCAATAGAATTCATAGATTGGCATAGCTCATCCCCTAAACTCTCAAGATTCACGGCGCTATTCCTCGCACCACAATTAGTATGATCACAAGCTAAGATTATAGTGAAAATTTTCCATTAAGTGGTATTTCCGAATCTCCCATGACTATCGATCGAGGTGGATCTTCCCTTATCATTTAAACCTAAATGCCTTGAGCCTTTTTACCTAGTCACCTTGGGTTATGTTGTTGAAATACAAAAATATTCCTTATGTGTCAACGGTTTTCATTTTTCACCCATAATAGCCCTTGTCTTTTTGAATGAGCCTGTTTATACTCCTACCCCAACATTTCTTTGCAGAGGGGAAACGTCTGATGGCCTTTCGGATAGGGGTGATTTCTGATACTCATCTTCGGCAGGTTACAAAGCAGTTCAAGCGGCTTTACGAGGAATTTTTGGCGGACAAAGATCTAGTTATCCACGCCGGGGACATTGTTTGCGAAGAGGTTATCGATTTTCTCTCCCAAAAACCCCTCAAGGCAGTGTGTGGAAATATGGATCCATTCGAGCTGAGAAAAAGGTTGCCTTCAAAAGAAATCCTTGAGATTGAAGAATTTACCATAGGTATAATACACGGGTGGGGACCATCGGCGGGCCTTGAACAGAGAGTTCTCAATGAGATCCAGAATGCCGATGTAATAGTATACGGTCATTCTCATCACCCTGCCAATGAAGCCAAGGAAGGCGTTTTGCTTTTTAATCCAGGGACGGCAACCGGGTATCCCTCGGCGGGCTTTAATTCTGTTGGAGTTCTCGAGATCAGTGATACTGTGCAAGGAAAAATAATCAGGCTTTAAGGAGAAAAAAATGGATGTCCTTTGGGCTCCTTGGAGGATGGAATACATACTTTCAACAAATAAGGATCAGGGATGCATTTTCTGTCCAGGAAAAGACAGGACTCAGGATGAGGATCGCCTTATACTCCACGTCGGTGAGAAAACCATGGTAATGATGAACAGGTACCCTTACAATAACGGACACTTGCTAGTGGCTCCTGTGAGGCATGTGGCCTCACTGGATCAGCTTGGTCCAGAAGAAATATTGGATCTTATGTTGACTGTTCGGCGTTGGATAGACGTGATTAAGAGAGAAATGAGGCCAGAGGGTTTCAATGTGGGGCTCAATCTTGGAAGAGTTGCTGGTGCGGGTGTGGAGGAGCACATGCATTTTCACATCGTACCGAGATGGAACGGAGATACCAATTACATGACAGTGCTTGGAGAAGTAAGGGTGATTCCCGAACATCTGAAGCAAACATACAAGAAGCTTTTGAAGAGATTTCAGAGTCTTGATAGCTAGAGGAGGTGGACAATGAGATACCTTAAGGGCATAGGAATAATCCTTTTCTTGCTGTTTGTGGTTATCGTTGCTGTGCAGAATTATGCTCCCATGTCCCATACCGTGAGATTTCGACTGAATTTGGTTTTTTGGAATCACGAGACAGCGGATATGAGCCTATACCTTGTTACCATAATCGCCTTTTTAATAGGTGTATTTTTTACCGCCCTGTTTGGCATTGCCGAGCGATTTCGCCTCAAACGCGAGATAAAAAATCTGACTAGGGAGCTGCGGGAAAAGGATAAGGAGCTAAACTCACTCCGTAATCTTCCCGTAACTTCGGACGAGATGAAGAGCACAGAGATCTCGGAAACTGCATAATCCTTAGGCAAACATAACGAGATGGAGATGAAGGAAGTTGTAATCCCCAGAATCAAGCCGACACGTCTCAGCTTCTTTTCCGATCCTGCCCCCCTACATATGCATTTGCTTGGAGGAGGCGGTCCATGTGGCAAACCTTCTTGCATTCTTTAGTGAACTGGGATCTTCTGCCTCTGATTGTCTTGTCGCTATTAGGAGGAGTGGCTGGGTTCTTTACGGGGCTATGGTGGAGACATGGGCTAAGCAAGAGCCCGAAGTTAAGGGAGAAAAGAAGAGATGAGGCATTCTTCAAAGGTATTCAGTATATCCTCTCTGACGATAAAGATCATGCCATAGAAGAATTCACCAAATCTGTTCAGATAGATTCCGATACCGTGGAGACATATGTAGCCTTGGGAAACCTCTATCGTTCAAAGGGGGATATCGAGAGAGCTATCAGAATAAGACAAAGTATTATACTTCGTCCAAATATAGATGAGGAAGTGAGAGTTCGGGCCTTGTTTGATCTGGGAGTTGATTACAAAAAGGCCGGTCTTATAAACAGAGCATTAGATACTTTTTTAGAGGTCCTTACAAAGAGTCCATCTGACACACGAACCTTACTGGAGATAGAGAGGATATATGAGGAGTTGAAGGAGTGGGAAAAGGCTTATGAAACCCGCAAGCGCATAGCAAGGTACACCAAAGGGGATCACTCCCACATCCTGGCCCACCATTTGGTGGAGTTGGGCAAGGCTAGCCAGGCACTGGGAGATTATTCGAGGGCAAAGGCCTTGTATAAAAAGGCCATTTCTACCAACAAGGAATGTGTAGACGCATATCTACATCTTGGGGACCTGTATGCAGAAAGAGGGGAATATAAAAAGGCCGTCTCTATGTGGAAGAAGATTGCAAGCGTGGATCCCCGGTTTACATATTTGGCATATGGAAGGCTAGAGAGCGTTTATGTGAATATGAAAAACATAAGACCTGTTGAGGAATTCTTAAAAGAATTGGCCAGCAAAAACGGCGATGCTTTTACTTATCTTGCCCTATCTAGATTTCTATTCGCTGAGGGGGATATTGAAGGGGCATTGAGAGAGGTTGGAAAAGCCCTTGAAGTAGAGCCCGGCTTATGGGAGGCTAAAAGGTTCCAAGGAGAGATCCTGATTCAAAGCGGCCGGGATACCGAGGCCCTTGCTGCATACAAAGAACTTATCTCCCAACTTGATCTTCCCTCACTAAGGTTTCAGTGTTCCAATTGTGGGCTAGAGGGAGAGGAGCTATATTGGCAATGTCCTAAATGCAGGTCTTGGGATAGTACCGCACCGGTCCCAGTGAGACAGAAGGCAGGTCGCAGCACCGTCTAATGAAAAGATTATGACTCAAATCACACCCATGCTTAGACAATACCTTGGGATTAAAGAACAATATCCCGATGCAATACTGTTTTTTCGTATGGGTGACTTTTACGAAATGTTCTTTGAGGATGCAAAGATTGCCTCAAAGATCTTGGGAATTGCCCTCACATCTCGAGGCACCTTTGACGGTGAGAAGGTGCCCATGTGTGGCGTTCCACACCATGCTTCCAAATCCTATATAGCGAGGCTTGTGGCCGCAGGCAAGAAGGTCGCAATTTGTGAGCAGGTGGAAGACCCTGCCTCCAGCAAGGGGATTGTAAAAAGAGAGGTAGTGCGAATTGTAACACCGGGTTCGGTCTTGGATGAAAGGGAGCTTGACGAGAAAGACAGTCTCTATATTGCAGCGCTTACGAAATTGTCTTCCCAATACGGTCTTGCCCATGTGGATCTGTCAACAGGAGAATTTCAAGTTACTGAGGTATCTGAATGGGAGGAAATCATTGACGAGCTTGCCAGGATCAGCCCCGCCGAACTCCTGGTACTTGAACGAGACGGCCTGATAAGCCATGAGGATTTAAGGGAATTCGCTGTAGAAGAACTTGACAGGAATTCATTCGATCCTTCCAGTGCGGAGGAGGTTTTGAAGGAGCAACTGGACACGAAATCCCTTGCCTCTTATGGGCTTGAACAGATGACAGCGGGTATTATTGCCGCAGGGGGGGTGATCACCTATCTGAGAAGTACTCAGAAATGCAAGCTGGTCCACATAAAGAGCATTTCCCCATATCGGCCCGGTGATTTTATGTTTCTCGACCATGCTACCACCACTAATCTTGAGTTATTCAAGACCATAAGGAGGCAGTCAAAGGAAGGCACTCTTCTTGGCGTACTGGATAAGACCTTGACACCCATGGGAGCCAGGCTGTTAAGAAAGTGGATAGCCTATCCATTGGTAAGTCTCGATGCCATAAAAAAAAGGCTGTCTGCCGTGGCGGAGCTTAAAGATGAGCCACTGTTGCGGGAAGATGTGCGGCAGGAACTGGACCGGATTTATGACATTGAAAGGCTAAATGGCAGGATTGCACTAGGTAGAGCAACACCAAAGGATCTCATTGCCCTTAAAAATTCTATTTCCCGGCTTCCAACTCTTAAGACAAGACTCGGAGGATCTACAAGTATTATTTTGAGTTCCATAGGTGAGAGCCTTGACACTTTGGGTGATATTTACCGGCTGCTTGACAATTCCATCCGAGATGATGCTCCGGCACTAACAAAAGACGGGTGGATCATAAAGGATGGATATAACAAGGAACTTGATCGCTTGATGCATCTTGCCCACGGGGGAAAGCAGTGGATAGCGGACTTCGCAAGGCAGGAGCAGGAAAGAAGCGGAATACCCAATCTTAAGGTTGGGTATAATAAGGTATTCGGCTATTATATAGAAGTTTCAAAGGCCAATCTGAGCCTTGTGCCATCCCACTACATAAGGAAGCAAACCCTGGTTGGGGCAGAGCGATATGTTACCCAGGAGCTAAAAGAAATGGAAGAGGAGATCCTCGAGGCAGAGGAAAAGAGGATCTCCCTTGAGCTTGAATTATTTGAGAATATTCGAAACCAGATCGCCTCTCAAAACAAAAGAATAAAACATACCGCGTCCCTCATTGCCCAGTTGGACGTTTTGGCTTCCCTTGCAGAGGTCGCTGACCAATATGGCTACGCTCGGCCTGAGCTGGATGATTCGAGAGACCTGGAAATAGTTGAGGGTAGACATCCAGTAATCGAGCGGGTAATGAAGGAAGAACAATTCGTTCCCAATGACGTTTCACTCAATGACAAAGATCAGCAGATAATGATCATTACCGGGCCTAACATGGCGGGGAAGTCAACGATCCTCCGCCAATCCGCCCTTATAGTACTTATGGCCCAGATGGGAAGCTTCGTACCGGCTTCAAAGGCAAGAATAGGGCTTGTAGACAGGATATTCAGCCGCGTTGGTGCTTCTGATGATATTACAAGAGGCAGGAGTACCTTCATGGTGGAAATGAACGAAACAGCATCCATTTTGAAAAATGCTACTCCCAGAAGCCTGGTAATACTGGACGAGATTGGTCGGGGGACGAGCACATATGACGGACTTAGTATTGCGTGGGCGGTTGCCGAGGCCTTGCATGACCTTGGGGGGGAGGGAGTAAGAACCCTGTTTGCTACCCATTACCATGAGTTGACAGAGTTAGTCACGACAAAACAACGGGTCAAGAATTTCAATGTAGCCGTTAAAAAATGGAGGGACAAGATAATATTTCTTCGTAAGCTGGTGCCAGGGGCCACGAGTCATAGCTATGGGATAGACGTGGCGCGTCTTGCGGGTCTGCCAAAGCATGTTATTCAGAGGGCGAAGGAAATTCTCGAAAATCTTGAGGGTGAAGAAATTGACGAGGCAGGAAGGCCTAGGTTAGCTCGTAGTGCACGAAATGAGCCGAACGAAATCGTCCAGCTCAATCTTTTTGGTATGCAAAATGAGCATTTGGTGAAGTGGGTGAAGGATCTTGATATTTCCAGGATGACTCCTTTGGAGGCCTTGGTGGAGCTTGACAAGATGAGCAGGTATGTTGAAAAAGAGGGGGAGAAACTAGCCGAGAAGTAGTATGCAGTTGAAACTCGATACCATCTACATAAATCGAATCTTTGTGTTGGTCATCGTTGCCATTGTATTGGCTTATCCACTCAGAGGCTCGGATGAGTCTGCGGGGGCTGTCAAGGGGAAATCAAGAGCCACTTACCTTCTGGAAAAGGCAGATAAGTGTAAGGCATCTTTGTTTGCTTCGAAGAAAAAGAAGAAGTTTCGGCATTACTGGCTGAAGTGTATTAACCGCTATGATTACATTGCCAAGACCTATCCGAAATCCGACGAGGCCCCCCTTGCCCTTTATCGCGAGGCGCGGCTATACACCCTGCTTCATCTTTATTCTGGGTCAAGAAAAGACCTTGATCAAGCTCTCACCCTCTACCGACAGATAGTTGAGAGATACCCATCCCATGGCGTAGCCGACGATGCCCAGTACCGAATCGGGGAAATCTATTACAAATATAAGAAAGACCCTGCAAAGGCCTATGTGGAGTTCCTGCGGGTAGATATCAAGTACCCTATGGGAAACTACCGCCCCAAGGCCAAAAAGATGCTGAATAAGCTTGCGCTTCAATTGCGAAAGAAGGACCTCATAAAAGAAGCACAAGAGGTTAAGAGGCAAAATCGAAATGGCTTGGCCAAAGTGAAGGATATACGCCACTGGTCGACGCCTAATTACACTAGGGTGGTAGTGGATCTTGACCGGCCCGTAAAGTACACGCACAACCTTTTGGAAGAGGACCCCACATCAGGAAAACCCAGGAGGATCTACATAGACTTACAAGGGGTACGGGTAAGCCCTGACATTGACACCCAGATACCAATAAAGGATGGTCTGCTTCACAGGGCAAGGGCGGCGCAATATAAAAATTCCACAGTGAGGGTTGTCCTAGACCTTGAAAGCATTGGAGCATACAAAATATTTCATTTATATGATCCCTTTAGGATCGTGGTGGATGTAAAACGAGCACAGGGAGCCAAACCAAAAGAAAAGAAAACGATTGCGAAACTTCCCAAGAGAAGAGTAAGGCATGGTATTAGAAAGAACAAGAAGCCTGACAATTCTGTTACCCTCGCAAGGCAACTGGGTCTCAATGTAAACAGAATCGTGATAGATCCGGGGCATGGTGGGAAGGATCCAGGGTGCTATGTGGGCAGAGGAGTAAGAGAAAAGGATATAGTTCTAAGAATAGCTAAGATTCTGGCAAAAAAGTTGAAACAGAAGCTGGGCTGCGAGGTATATCTCACCAGGACTAAAGACGTGTTTTTACCGCTTGAGAGAAGGACTGCCATTGCCAATATGAAAAAGGCTGATCTTTTCATTTCCTTGCACGTCAATGCCCATAGAAAACGGTGGGTACATGGTATTGAGACATATTATCTCAATATGGCCACAGATGAGAGGGCCGTACTGGTTGCAGCCCGCGAGAACGCCACCACCCAGAAAAACATAAGCGATCTCCAGGCTATTTTAAGTGACCTTTTGCTGAACACGAAGATCCACGAGTCCAGCCGGTTGGCCTACGATATCCAAAAGGGGATAACCTCTGAACTCTCTAGGCGATACTCAAGGATTCGTAGCCTGGGGGTAAAACAGGCCCCATTCTATGTACTGATAGGAGCGCAGATGCCTTCTGTACTCATAGAGACAGGTTTCCTGACAAACTCCACTGAAAGAAAGAGACTCTTAAATCATACCTACCAAGCACGGCTAGCCGAAGGCATTGCCAAGGGCATAAAGAGATATATTGATAGTATCAATCTGGTCTACCAGGGCGGATAGAACGACCAGGGTTATGCACTTGCTTCCTGGGCAGCAGTGGCTGTCCTTTCAGCCACATCTTCTTTAAGCTTCATCCGAAGGTAAGCGTCAATAAAGGGATCAATATTTCCATCCATTACCCTTTCCAAATCCCCAACCTCAACACCAGTGCGATGATCTTTTACCATTCGGTAGGGATTAAACACGTAAGAGCGTATCTGACTTCCCCACGCGATCTCTTTCTGTGACTGATGGAGCTCTTGTTTCTTGGCCTCCTGTTTTTTCTTCTCCAGTTCATAGAGTTTTGCCTTCAGCACCTTCATGGCCATGTCCTTGTTTCGATGCTGCGATTTCTCGTTTTGGCATTGTACGACTATGCCTGTAGGGAGGTGGGTAATTCGCACGGCCGAACTGGTCTTGTTTACATGTTGACCTCCTGGTCCGCTGGCCCTAAAGGTATCAATCCGAAGATCCTTGTCATCGATCTCGATCTTAATATCGGTGTCTATTTCCGGAAGAACGGAAACCGAAGCAAATGAGGTATGTCTCCTGCCCGTCGCATCAAAGGGAGAAATTCTCACCATTCTGTGTATTCCGTGTTCCGACTTGAGGAGCCCATAGGCATAAGGGCCTACCACCGTGAATGTAACATTTTTTATCCCAGCCTCCTCTCCTGCGAGAAAGTCAATTACATTGACTTTCATTGCCTTATCTTCAGCCCAACGCGTGTACATCCGGAATAACATTTGAACCCAATCCTGAGCCTCGGTCCCACCAGCTCCAGCGTTTATTGCCACAATAGCGTTTCGGATATCATCTGGGTCCGCAAGTAGCGATTGGGTCTCTAAGGTGCTTATCTCCTTTTCAAGGCGACGAACCTCTTTGACAACCTCTTCTAATGTCTCCTCGTCATTTTCCTCAAGCGCCATTTCAGCCAAAATTTTGGCTTCCTCAACAGCTTCCTGATACTTTCTCCAGCGGTCCACCTTTTCTTGGACAGTGGCCCTCTGTTGACTTATTCTAGATGTTTCTTCCTGGTCTCTTTGCCAAAATGAGGGTTCGCCCATTACCTTTTCCAGTTTATCTAGCTGTACTTCAAGGCCATCGATGTCAAAGATGCCCCCTTAAGGAGTCCAATTGGGAAGCAAGCTTATCTATGCGCTCTTCCAGTTCTTCGTAAATCATTGTGTTTTCCTCCTACATTGATACAAGTCATGTTTATCAATCGGTCTATTTCAAAAATAGATGAAAATGGTCACAAAGACAACCGCTTATTTCGAAAAGCGCAAGTCAATCCCTATCTCCCTTTTCGCTGCACGAGAGCGATAATGAAAACAGAAAAGGATATCAGAAGCGCGGCCTTTGCAAACAGGTCTCCGTAACGCTCATAGAAGGTGGAGGCATGGGTGGAAGACACGGTTATTTTCCCCACTAACACCTCTTTTGTGAAAAGCCTACTTTTTGCCTTAATCCGTCCGTAGGGATCTATAATTGCGCTGAACCCCGTATTAGCTGCCCTCACCAAAGGAACCCTGTTTTCCACAGCGCGGAATACTGTCATTGCCAGATGCTGGTATGGGGCGCTGGTCTTACCGAACCAGGCGTCATTGGTCAGGTTCACAAAGAATTCTGCCCCTTGCCTTTTTTCTGTCCTGGAAATTTCAGGAAATATTGCCTCAAAGCAGATCATAACGCCAAATCTTGAGCCGTGAAACTCGATGGGTCTAAAGGATGACCCGGGGCTGAAACTTCCTGCCCCAGGTACGAGCTTACCGACGAAGGATAACACTCTTGCCAAGGGCACATACTCGCCAAATGGTACCAAATGCACCTTATCATAATACTGAGGCATACTTCCGTCAGGTTTGAGAAGATACGCTCTATTGTAATATCTGGTGTTCGATTCAGATTCCTCGTATGCTGGGCTGCCAAAAAGAATTGGACAGTTAAGCTCTTGGCTCAGGGCCACAACCCTCTTGGCCATTGGTTCGTTGGCCTGGAAAAAGAAAGGGGTGGCAGTTTCTGGCCAAATCACCAGATCGGGATTTGAACTGGCTGCAGCCCTTGTAAGGGTCTCGTACAGCTCCATTGTCTTGTTTTGGAACCGTGTGTCCCACTTGAGCGACTGATCAATACTGGGCTGCACGATTGCAACACTTAGGGAAGTCTCTTTTCTTTGTGTTGGTATGATACTTGGGTGCAACTGTTGGTAACCGAACCATAAGATTACCGCAACACAGAGGAAGGTAAAAAGGCTGCTCTGGATCAATTGGCGCAAGGAATGATTATTCCGGGCCAGAAAAACCTTGTAGCAATACCAATTGACCAATATTATTGCGAATGAAAGGCCATACACACCAAAAATCGCTGCGACCTGGATGAGGAGCGGATGATTATATTGGGAATACCCTGTGAGGCACCACGGAAAACCTGTCAGTAGCTTGGCCCTGCCATACTCAAGGGCAACCCATGAAAAAGGGATCCAGACTGAGGCAGATTTCGTATCTTTGAGCAATACGACTAAGCTGCAAAACAAGGCAGGATATATGGCTAGATAAATGGCCAGAAGAAGCACGGCAGCAATGGCTGTAATAAAGGACATCTTTCCATAATGGCCAACAGCAATCACGATCCAGTAAATAAGGGCCACAAAGTGGGCAACGCCCCATGTCCAACCTAGACCAAACGCGGTTCGGCATTCCTTGTTTTCCACGAGCTTAAACAGCGGTGCAAGTGAAATCCAGGCAAGCCATCCAAAAGGCGAGGGAGGAAATACAGCCGCAAAGAGCAAGCCCCAAAAAGCTGCCATCACATAATCGGATTTTTGGGTAAGATTCGCTCTGGTCATTGTAATGGAGTTGTCCCTTTCAGGTGGCCGATTTTTCCTGGGAGGACAATTGCTCAGGGGAAGGGATTACCCGGACAAGAATCTTTTCAACCTTTCGCAGGTCGGCTTGCTGAATTGTCATGATTAGTCCTTCATATCTGATCTTTTCACCAACCTCAGGGAGTCTTCCGAGCAGATTTATTATGAATCCGCCTACAGATTCATAGTCACCTTTTGGAAGTTCGATACCCAAGGCATCCTCAAGTTTTTCTATCTCCAGTTTGGCATCGACAAGGAAGGTGTTTTCGTTTATTCTTGAAAGCAGGGGTACTTCGGTGTCGTGTTCATCTAAAATTTCACCAACAATCTCTTCAATGATATCCTCTATAGTGATGATCCCTGATGTCCCGCCGTATTCATCCGTTACAATTGCCAGATGCGTTTTCTTTTCCTTAAGGCTTTTCAAGACCTCGTTTATGCTTTGAGTCTCTGGGACAAAAAAAGGCGGCCTCAGGATATCAAAAGGGAGTTTTGTATCTGGCTCCTTTCCCCATAGCTTAAGAAGGTCCTTTGCATGCAAAATGCCTACGATTTTGTCTATGCTTTCTTTATGGATGGGGATTCTAGTGTGGCCGCATTGGTTAACCAGTTTGATTACTTCTCCTAAGGAGCTGTCAAGGGGAGCCGAGGAAATCTCGGTCCTCGGAACCATTACAGAATGGGCCTTAGTCTCCCTAAGGTGTAGGGCACCAAAGACCATATTAGTCTCCTCGCCACTAATGAGGCCCTTTGCTTGACCTTCGTCCATTAGATCATGGATTTCTTCGGCGAGATCGTGGGTATCAGTAAGGTGAGACTTTCTCTTCTTAAATAGCTTGAAAAAACGAAATAGACCTTGTTCAGAGCCGTCGCCCAATGGTGTATAATCACCCCGTCTAAAACTCTTTTAAAATGGCCTTATTTGGGAGGCAGGTTTGTTTGCCTTGACAATCTTTAGAAATTTTAGTTCTGTATTCTTATTCTGTCAAGAAAATTGGGTGGAATTAAGCTCTTGACGGATAGCCACAGGGTGAGTAAAATACAAAATGGTAACCGTTCCATGGGAGTATATGGGACGGGAGCTTAAGAGCGGGCATAGCTCAGCTGGTAGAGTACAAGCTTCCCAAGCTTGGTGTCGCGGGTTCGAATCCCGTTGCCCGCTCCAGTTTTATTTGTGTACCTCGTGTTCACGCAGAAATTTTCAGTTGGGCGTGCACACTGGAGGGCTTGACCGGGCCTGATTCCCTTTTTGAGGTTGCCGGACATTGTCCGGTTTCTTCGAATTGCGGACTGGACGGTGGACTCTTATATCGCGCTTATCATTCCGCAATGTAAGTTGCCGCGGTTCATTATAGTCTGCAAATGGTAGAAGCGGGCCTGAGAGCCCGCTTTTTAATTGGAAATAGTCTGGTATGGCTGATACTGCTCAACAGATAGCTCACAAGGTTATCACCATAATAGAGCCGGTGGTTGAGGACCTAGGCCTTGATCTTGTTGACGTGGAATACGTTACCGAGAGGGGTAGATGGGTATTGAGGGTCTATATCGACAAGCCTGGTGGTGTGACGATTGATGATTGCGCTGATGTCAGTAATGAAATAGGTGACTTACTGGATGTAAAAGGAGTCATTTCTGGTGCCTACATTTTGGAGGTCTCTTCACCGGGCTTAAACAGGCCTTTGCGGAAAGAAAAGGATTTTATCTGGGCGACTGGCAAGAAAATAAAAGTGAGGACCAAGGTTCCCCTTAATGGAAGACGAAATTTCACAGGTTTGCTGGAAAGCTGCAGCCAAGGGGTCATCACAATAAGGATAGAACAAGACGTTGTGGAGCTGGCGTTGGACGGGTTAGAAAAGGCCAATCTCCTTTACTCATTTGAATAGCTGCCATGGGGGTAATCCTGAGAAAGTTATCAGGACGAATTTATAGGAAGGATTCTGTTTCAGAGAGAGGAAGAGAATGATTTCAGACTTGAAAAGAATGATAGACCAAGTAAGCCGGGAAAAGGGGCTGGACCAGGAGGTGCTTATTGAGGCCCTTGAGGAGGCTGTGAAGACCGCTGCCAAAAAGAAGCTCGGGCCTGATAAGGATATCGAGGTGAGTTTTAACCCGGATCTGGGGGAAGTTGAGGTCTTTGAATTCAAGGAGGTGGTGGATAGGGTCACTGACGAGCGTGTGCAGGTTTGCCTGGAAGAAGCAAGGAAGCTGGACCCTGAATGCGAAGTTGGTGACAGCCTCGGCATGAAGATGGAAACTACTGCCTTTGGCAGGATTGCGGCGCAGTCGGCTAAGCAGGTTATCATGCAGAGGCTCAAAGAGGCTGAGAGGGATATTGTTTACGATGATTTCAAGGATAGAAAAGGAGAGATCATCAACGGCATAGTGCAGCGATTTGATAGAGGTTCAATAATAGTTAACCTGGGCCGTACCGAGGCGGAATTGCCCCCAAGGGAGCAGATCCCCAGGGAATCTTATCGGCAAGGAGACAGAATAAGGGCCTACATCCTGGACGTGAAGCAGTACAGTAGAGGCCCTCAGATTATTCTGTCCAGGACACACCCCAACTTTCTTTCAGCTCTCTTTGAAAACGAGGTTCCTGAGATATCAGAGGGTATTGTGAAGATAATGCAAGTTGCCAGGGAACCTGGGAGTCGCTCCAAGATAGCTGTCTATTCAAGAGACCCTGACGTGGACCCGGTCGGGGCCTGCGTTGGAATGAAAGGGAGCAGGGTCCAGGCTGTTGTCCAAGAACTGAGAGGAGAAAAAATAGATATTGTGACATGGGACCCTGATCCAGCCAAGTTCATATGCAATGCCTTAGCCCCTGCGGAGATAATTCGGGTGGTAGTGGACGAGGAAAACCATTCCATGGAGGTAGTCGTTC